>NZ_MICH01000015.1:264356-374633 GCF_001830805.1 Sulfurimonas sp. RIFOXYD2_FULL_34_21 | reverse complement strand
TTAGATGTCATCTCTTCCATAGCAGCGGCTGTTTCTTCAAGTGATGCGGCTTGTTGGTTAGAAGCAGTTGAGAGTGCTTCTACTGCTTGTTTAAGTGATGAAGCATCGGTTTGCAAATCAATTCCGTTTGAGAGATTTGAAGATAGAGTAAAAGTTAACTCTTCTCTTAAAAGATTTATTCCGTCAATCAAGGATGCCATTTCACCTTTTACTCCTTCTAGCTCAAGCTTTGGAGTAAAATCGTTATGTGTAAAAGCATCTAAAACTTTACCTATTTTTTCAAATTTATCATTCAAAAGATGTGTTAAATCGTTAAATGCAACAGCCATAACATAAGTCTCTCTTTTATAACCTACAATTTTTGACTCTTTGAAAACACCGGTTTTCATATGATCAAGCGATAGAACAAGCTCACCCATTGCAAGCATATCTTTTTGATCTTTCAACATAAAACTATTAATACGGTTTTTGATTATTTCATTAATTTTATTAAATTTTTTATCTGAAAAACTTGACTCAACATAACGATAACTATTTCTTTTACCATCGATTATGTCAAACGCATCACTTAGCATATTTTCCAACAGCAAAAAATTTTTAGTATTAGTTCCAAACATTAACTATCCTTATTCATCATTGATTTGTATAGTAAGCCGTATTTTTGGGTCTCATCTAGTGTAGCTTTTCTTCTGCAAGAAATATAATGTTTTTTTCCGTCTCTATCTATGGGAAATACCGTTGCATAAACCCAATAGAATTGGGATTTGTCTTTGGCACAATTTTTTACGTATCCAGTCCAAATTTCACCTTTTTTTATAGTTTCCCATAAATCTTTAAAGGCTGCTTTTGGCATATCTGCATGTCTTATTATGTTGTGGGGTTTACCAATTAATTCGTCTATGCTGTACCCTGCCACTTTGCAAAAATCTTCATTTGCAAAAACTATAATTCCTTTTGCATCTGTTTCTGAAATTAAAAAGGCATTATCATCAAGCATCTTTTCATTTGCATTCATTGTATATAAATTCACTTGTAAATCCTTGTTTTTATAATCTGTAGGAGGAATTATTACTTAGTTATGTTGCAACTATGTTGCAATTTGAAAACCTTGATTTAACCTTTCAAAGAGTGTTATAGTATTTTTTATTTCACTTTCTGATGGTTTTACGCCTAAGCATAAAAGGTTGTTTTTAGAATTACTTTTAGTAGGAACGATAATTGAGAATGTCCAGTAGTATTTTAAAGAGTCTTTAGTTTTATTTTTTATAATTCCTTTCCATAAATCTCCTCTTTTAATGGATTGCTCCAAATCTTTAAGTACGGCTTTTGGTACATCATGATGTTTAAGTATGTTGTGAGGTTTGCCTATAAGTTCATCTGCATTAAATCCTGAAATTTTGCAAAAATCATTATTTGCAGATATTATAATCCCGCTTTCATTCATTTCTGATATTAAAAAAGTGTTTTCATTGAGAATAATCTCGCCGTCGTTTGTAGAAAATGTTTCCATTTTAAAATCCTTTTTTTAAGTTTACATATAACAATTATTGCTTTTTAGTGTTGCAGTTTTGTTGCAGTTTCTACAATTTAAAATTTTTACATGTAAAGCATACGTTCTGATGAAGAGTTGTCAAAGAAAAGAGACTTTGCAAAAGATTTTACGGCATCAATTTCATGTGTGATTTTATGTCCAATATTACAAATCTTTTTTGTAGAAATCATAAAATCAGTTTGGTCTTGACTCTTATCTTTGGCTTGTAGCTTTAGTTTTTCTATTGTAGTCGCTATAAATTCCATAATATCCGAGATATCTTTAACTTCTTGTAAAGCCGAGCTAAGAGAGTGTTTTAGTAAAATATTACTATTTAATAACTCTAGATTCAGCATAGAAATAATTGCTTTTGCTAAATTATTTACCGATTTTACTGATTTTGTAAGAGTCGCTTGTGAATCTTCTTGACTTAAAAATGACAAAATATTGCTTTCACTACAGTTACGTAACAAAGAAACTATTTTATCTATTTCACTGCAAAGAGAATGCACATGTAAGTTAAGAGACAATGAAATTTCATTTAAAGAAGTTTTTTCTTCTTCATCTATTTTAAACACGCACATATCTAATTCCATCAAATTTGACAGGTCTTCCATATTTTCCATATTGTTTCTATACATTTTATACTTCCTTTAATAAGTTATCCATAAGGACAAATAGTTTTGAACTTGCATTTTCCATTTTTTTAAAATTCTCTATTATTTGAGATGAATTTCTTAAGCATTCCGAACCGTTTTTATCTCCCATATATGATAAATTTTTATTTACCAACTCATGAATTAAGTGATGCGGCTCGTTCATTAGTGCTAAACTTTGTGTTTTTGAAAATCTTCTTTTTCCTTCACCTTCATACCATTTGCCTATACTGCACTCTTTAGTATTCATAATTTTTAGTCTTGGTTCACATCTCATCAGACTGTTATATGCACCTGATTTATATAATATATGGTCTATCTTTGCCAAAACAATAAACAGAGAATTCTCCATCATATAAGAGGAATTTACTATTTCTGAAGATGTTTCATTAAGATTAATTAGCGTTTCTTCAAATTTACGTACTTTTTTACTTGATTCCAGAGCTATCTGGTACATACCATCAGCACTCTCTTCTATATGATGCATATCTTGTTTTAGTGAATTTATAGAAGCCGAAATTTCCCCAGTTGCATTATGTGTTTTCTCAGCTAGTTTTCGAACTTCATCGGCAACAACGGCAAATCCGCGTCCGTTCTCACCGGCACGTGCCGCTTCAATTGCTGCATTTAATGCTAGTAGATTTGTCTGTTCTGCAATATCGCTAATTAAATCAATAATTAAACTGATATCTTGTGTTCGAGCTGACATGTTTGATATAGCATTGTTATTATTGTCAACACTTGTAGTAAGGGATTTTAATTCTACTATGATAGTTTCTATGATTAAACGAGAGCTATCGGAGAGTGTTGCCGCATCTTTTGTCGTACGTGTGACTGTTTTTAAATTTGAAATATTTTTTTCGAGGTCTTTTTGTATAACACTAAGACTTTCATTTACTTCAATAGACATTACGCTTAACTGTGAATTTAGTATATCTCTTTGTTTTTGATTTTCTTGATTTTGCATAACGGATATGGAACTTTGTATAAGAGCTATTGAATCGACAAAATCTCCAAGCATCCCTTCATTGCTAATTGCTCTTTTAAAATCACCTTTGACCGCATTGTTAATGGATATATCTATTTCATATATGAAATTTTTCATTTGATAAATTAGTTTTTCCAATGAGCCACCCATAATTCCAAGTTCTGTTTCATCTACTACTTCAATTCTTGTATCTATAAAAATACCATTTGATACTTTTTCAATAATTTGAGTAAAAGAAGAAAGAGCAGATAAGATTGAATGTTGAATAAAACTTGCAAAAATAAATATTAAAAGAGTAGTTACAAAACCGTAAAAAACTACTGTTGTTTTATAGTTTGAAATTTTTGTATGCATATCTTTTTTTGCAGTATTGAAATTTTCACGTTTAAGATGAAGTACATTTTCAAAGTTTTTTCTTGATAATTCTGCATAAGGAGTAAGCTCTTGTTTGTATTTTGCATAAATAGAAGCCGTATTTTTGGAAATCTCTTCTTGATTTAGATTTTTCATCATTTCTAAAGATTTATCTAAAAATTTATATGTACTCTCTTTTGCGTTAGAGATTAAATTAATAGAATCGTTATTTGAAATTTCTTCAAGGTTGGAGAAATTTTTTTTAATTGCCTCTACTTTGCTTATGAGTTTTTCTAGATTTTTATCATAAGAGTTTCCAAGCATAATATCGCGGCTTATCCTGCTAACATAATTTAAATCTTTTTCAATTTCTAAAGTATATATAGCACCGGCAGTTGCATTGTTCTGCAAATTGTTATATTTAAGCTCAATTTCTTCTAAAGTAAAAAAAACAAGCATAGATGCTATGATCATTATAAAAGCAATAAATACTCTCAAATAACGCATTTTCTGTTTAATAGATAGTTTTTCTAAGACAGATGCTTTCATAAAGACTCCATTGTATTTTACGTAACAAAATATTATCAAGGTAGTGTTGCAAGTTTGTTGCAAAAAAATTTGCTTTTTGTTGTGGCCTCCCCATAATAACTAGGGTTTGTTATTGTGGGGAGTAAAAAACATATATATAGAGGAAGTTGTTGTGTTATTTATCTTTACAATTATTTATCTTGACATTATCTAAACCTTTAAATACTCCGATTGTTGCATTTTCAATCTCTTGGCTTAACTTAAACATAGTCTCTTTTGATGCATTTGACAAATCTTCATGTATAAAGGACTGAACGCCTGCATGTACATGTTCATGCTCTTTTAAAAGTGTCTGCCACTCTGGAGTTTTTGCAAAAGATTCATTTGAATTTGCATCTATCCATTTTCCTAAATTACAATCATGGTGACCGACAACTTTCCACGGAGTCACTTCTGATTTTAATTTAGCATAATTATTTTCTTTATAATTAATATGATCTAGTTTTAGTTTTGTTGTCGTAAATAAAAGATTCACGTCACAAGTATTTTCAATGCTTTTCTTGTCGTACTTTATATTTGTTAACATGCTTTCAAGCTGCTCTGTTTTATATAAAACGTCACTAACAGTTTCTGCTACATTATTGGCAGTTTTTGCATTTTGCTGAGTCATTTGGTCTAATTGCGAAATAGCATTGTTGATTTGATTTATGCCGTCCATTTGCTCGCGAGACGCATTTGTAACATCTCTGACTAACTCATCGGTTTGTTCAATTTTTTTAGTAATTAAAGAGAAATTGTCCATCATATTTTGTGTTGTCTGCAAACCGCCCTGAGATTTTTCTCTTGCAGCATAAGATAGCTCTTGAATCTGTTTTGCGGCATCGGCACTTCTGTTAGCAAGATTTCTTACCTCTTGAGCAACAACTGCAAATCCTTTACCTGCATCTCCTGCCGTTGCTGCTTCAACTGCAGCATTGAGTGAGAGGATATTAGTTTGGAATGCAATGTTCTCTATAATGCTAACGGCATCAGCGATAGCTTCAGTGGCATTTACTATCTCATTCATAGCCCCTAAGCTTTCAGTAGCTACGTTATTTCCATGTTGTGCAGCTGTTTTTGCATCTTGAGCAACTTTTGTCATCTCCTCTGTTTTTGCAACATTTGCCGCAACATTGGACGTAAGCTCTTCAATGGCAGCTGCTGTTTCTTCTAAGCTTGAAGCTTGCTCGTTTGCACTTGTACTTAGTTCATCTCCTGAGATGCTAAGTTCTGTTGCCTCTTTATTAAGTTCTTGTGAGAATTTTGTTATTACTGCAAAAATTTCACTATTATTTGTTCTTATTGCTCCAATAGAATTCAACATGGATGCGAAAGCACCTGATGAAGAATTTGTAATTGTATTGCTTTGAGAATAGTCTCCACGAGCCATAGCTATAATTATGTCAATTATATTTTTGAAAGTTCTTTCTATTTCATCTAACATGCCATTAAATGAGTTGCTTAGAATTTTAAGGTTTGTATCTTCATAGTCTGAAGTTATTCTATGATATAAGAATCCTTTTGCGGCATAATCACATATCTCATTAAAATCAGTAATATTTTTTTGCTGTTCATTAAATTTTTTCTCTAAAATATAGATATTATCATTAATCATTGCACTCATAGCACCAAATTCATCATGACTTGAACAATTGATTTTTTCAATTGTCTTTTGCTTTTGTCCTAAAAAATTAAAGAATGAAGATAATCCTGCATTCATTTTTGTAATTTTTTCAGCTATATTTCTACCTATTGTAGCTGCAAAGAAAAGAGTTATAAATATAATGAGTATGAATAATCCTGTTGTGTAAATAAGCTTATTTGTATCATTTGTAATTGCTTCGTTAACCATTTTATCTATTTGGAAAAAACATAATTTTTCAACCTCTCTGTGCCCGTTAATCGTATTTGTTACTTTAGTAAACCAAACAGAAGCATCTACGCTGAAATTGCCTTCTGGTTTGCTTATTGCTAATGCAATAGTGTCATTAACAAATAGTGAATCTTCGCTTAACCCATTTTTCTTAAACAGTTCAAGTGCTTCAGGCGTTGCCAATGTTGTAAAAATCTTGTTGTTTGATTCTATAATACCTTTGTTTGTACACAACTTTGTGTACATATTGGGAGCAAAAGCATTTTTTATAAAGGCTCCGTTTAAAATAGCTCTCGTTCTTCCAAGGGATTCTTTTGAAAGTGTTATATGTGAATATGCCTGAATAGCTCCTGCAATATTTTTGTTATTTATCAGTGAAGGAATTTTAATAACTCCATCAACTAAAGAAGCAATTGCTTTTGTATAAAATCCTGTACCTTCTCCAAGAGAAATACTAAGTGAATCTACAGAGGCTCTATTTTTTAAAAGATTTTCATTAAATGAAGAAGATAAAATATCCTTAGCTTCTATAAGTTCTTTATCTGTATTTTTTCGCTGTTCTTGAAGCTTATCTTTATTTTTTGTTCCGTTAGAGACAATTACACCTGCAGTTAGTCCGCGTTCTATCTGAAGTTCATGAATCAAACTTGCAAAAGCTTTTGCCTCTGTTGTTTTATTTTTAACTTGCAATAGTTCATTTCTCTCTTTTGTTATAGACATAATGTTGTTAATTCCAAACATTAGAATACCTACCGTGCTGATAAACGATAATAAATACAGTTTTTTGTAAACTGACAGATTATGAATAAAATTCATTTTTTTCCTTTTTTTTGATGTTTTAAAATAGTTCTATATCATCGGAATCTGAATCCGATGAGTTGCTTTTATAATCAAGTATGCCCTGAAGACTTTGGGCATCACTAATTAGAGAGTCATCCATATAGTGTATATCTTCTGCGTCGCAGTAGTAAAAAACAGCTTTCCTCCATTGTTCAAGATTATCAAAAAGATGCGCTAGCATAGGAAGAGCAGAGCTTAATTTTTGTGGATCTTCGATAAATTCGAATGTTTTTGCCAGTTGGCGTATGCCGTAAGATAATGCTCCAAATTGAGGAATCATTTCAATCGTATGAGCATAACATTTCATGATCTCGATAAATTGTTCCAGCATTTCGCCATGTATATTTTTTTCAGACCTAATTAAGGCAAGATTGAATTTGTCTTCAAGCATTTCTAAATCCTCATTTGTTTTTTCTAACTCAAAAGGATATGCATTAAAAAAATCAACCGCGCTCATTTTTGTACTTTTTGGAAGAATGCATACATCTTTAGATTTAACGCTCTCTTTAACTTCAGGGATTTTTGATGTTGGCTGAAGTTTATGGTTTTTTGTTGCAACTAAATTGTATTCTGATTTATGATTATTTTTTAGAAGCTCTTCATTTGTCTCTTCTAGTATATTATGATAATATCTTAAAAGTTTATCGTTATATATTAGTTCGCAAGTTTTGATTAACTGTAAAAGTGTTTTTTCCATATCCATAGGTTTAGTTATAAAGCCGTCTATTCCTATATTTACAAGCGGTAAAAGATTTTCACTTTCATAATGAGCGGATAAAATCAAAATATTTTGAGTATTTTTTATCTCTTTTATATTTTTTGTTAATTCAATGCCATTCATCATCGGCATAGTCAAATCCGTAATAACAAGTTCATAAGAGTTTTCAATATACTTTTCTAAAGCTTCTATTCCATTGTTTGCAGTATCTATTTTATTAAAAAATTTTGATAAAAATTGTTTAATTTGGTCTTGTAAAAATATATCATCTTCAACTAAAAGTAAATTAATTTCATAACAAACTTCTTTTAGACGTTTTGTCAAACTGT
This sequence comes from Sulfurimonas sp. RIFOXYD2_FULL_34_21, assembly GCF_001830805.1. Lineage (NCBI taxonomy): Bacteria > Pseudomonadati > Campylobacterota > Epsilonproteobacteria > Campylobacterales > Sulfurimonadaceae > Sulfurimonas > Sulfurimonas sp. RIFOXYD2_FULL_34_21. The sequence continues at coordinate 366,777 of NZ_MICH01000015.1, read as the reverse complement.
TGATGTTTGGTTTTGTATTTGAGTCCACTATATTTCCCTTTTCTTGTCAAAAACATAGCATAATTATTTCATATTACTGTTGCAAGTATGTTGCAAAAAAAGTGGAAAATTAATTTAAAGGGTTTGATTTTGTCATAAGATAGCCAAAACCACGAATATTTTGTATGAGTTCTTCTTTTAATTTGTTATTTACGCGATTAACCAAAGAACGGATTGTAGAGCCTTTAGTATCATCCCCTTGCCATATAAAAGAGCGGATATTTTCATCGCTTATAATTTGACCGAGATTACTTACAAATAGAAGTATTAAATCATATTCACGTTTTGTAAATTGTTGAACTTCACCTTTATAATATAAAAAATTAGTCCCTTTATTAAAAGAGTAATCTTTACCTAGTTTTATTATCGGTTCATCTAACAGTTTTGCCGTTGAGGACTCAATATATAAAAGATGATTAATTCTTATTTCTAACTCTTTTAAATTGAACGGTTTTTTTAAATAATCGCTACAGCCAAATGAAAATGCATCTGAAATATAACTAATATCATGATAAGCACTTATAATAATTTTAGGAACTTCGGGATATTTTTGAGCAATCACTTTTAAACATTCTAAACCGCCTACTAAAGGAGTATTTATATCTAATATATAAAAATCATGTTTATTTGTTTGGATTATTTCAAGAACTTCTTTTCCATTATCATATATATCTACAAAACAACCTTTATTAAGAAGATAAGTACTAATAGAGCGAGACAACATATATTCATCTTCAAGTAATAAAACTTTCATAATATCTCCTTAATTAATTATTCTACCGAAATTGTAGATAAAGTTTGTTGCAAATTCGTTGCAATATTAAAAATATATTTGAAAGATGTTCCTCTTGTTTTATTTGATAAAATTTTAATATCTATATTTTCTTCCTCACAAATCTGAGCGACGATACTAAGTCCTAAGCCATAGCCTCCCTTGTGCTCAGACTCTCTATAAAATCTTTTAAAAATATCTTTTTTATTTTGTATTATCGGTCCGTGATTTCGTATTTCAAAGAAAAGCTTGTTTTCATACATACCGATTGTTATATTTATTTCACTTGGACGGTAAGAATATTTTATTGCATTAGACAAAGTATTGTCTATTAGACGAGTCAGTTTTAATTCTGAAAAATATAACATCGGAAAATTCGGCTGGCCAATAAACATAGATATGGAGAGATTATTTACTTCTGCTATGCAATTAAAATATTTTTTTCTTTTAGATATAAAATCCACAATATCTATATTTGTTTTTACGTCTGCTACTTTATTGCTTTTCATTAAATATGTCATATCTTCATAACTGTTTTGAATAATATAACTTCCGGCTTCAATGGCATTTAAAAATTCATTGTCTATTTCGCTCATTCTAAGTAAATCTATATTTGTTATTATTACTGCTAGAGGAGTGTGTATTTCATGTATGGCATTTTTTAAAAATTGGTCTTGTTCTTTTAAGAGTTTCAAAGCATACTCTTTTGACTCTTCCAAAAGCTTTCTGCTTTTTTGCAACTCTTGATCATAATCAATCTTTTTTAAGACCGATATAAGTGCTTCAAAAAGTTTTTGCATATCTATTGGTTTTAGTACAAACTTATCTACTCCACACTCAATAGAATCTATAAAGATAGCGCGGTTGTCTGTTGCAGAAATAGCTATAACTCTTTGCAGAGGATTTGCTTTTTTAACATAGCAAGTTAAATCTATACCGCTTTTATTTCCTAAATTTATGTCTGTTAATATTAGGAGGGTTGAATTTTTTGACTCTATTTCAAAAATTTCAATAGCTTCAGATACGTTTAACGCGATAAAACTTTTTTTAAAAAATGACGATAGCAGACGGTAAAGACTTTGTGCGATGTCCGCATCATCTTCAACAATAAGCAGTTTTTTGTCAGCAGACAACTCTTTTAAAAGAGTTATAACAAGATCCATGATTGTTCCAGTTCTATTTTATTTGTTGTCATTATACATTAGTTATGCTATCATATTTCCTAAAAAATAGTGAGACAACTGGGCGACAATTTATGTATATAATACTTGCACCAGTTGAAATTTTTTATTTGAGGATATTGGGATGGATTTAAATCTTATTAAGCAGATCCGTGTACTAGGAAGTTCAGTAAGTGTTTTGTATGTGGAAGATGAAAAAAGCATTAGAGACCAAATCTCTAAGATGATGAAACAACTCTTTGACAGCGTAGATATTGCTATAAACGGATTTGATGCTTTAGAGATGTACAAACAAAATCAGTACGATTTAGTCATAACAGATTTGAAGATGCCGCAAATGGACGGTGTCGAACTTTGTAAAAAAATTATACAAATTAATAAAGAACAGCAAATAATTTTAATTTCTGCACACAAAGAGATAGATGAGCTACTAAAACTTATAAACATAGGTATTTCTGGGTTTTTACTTAAGCCAATCGATATGAATATTATGCTTGAAAAATTGTATTCTACAGTTAAAAATATTTATGCAAATAAAATGATGAAATATCATTATGAAGAGATGAAAAAACAGCTTAGCGGAAATACTGCCACATCGGTAGATGAATTTCATAACATAGATGCACTGACTTCACTTTTTAATCGTCAATATTTTATAGAGTGTATAAATAACGATATTGAAAAATATGCAATTTTAGTGAATATAAATGATTTTAAATTAATTAATGACTATTACTCATTTGCACATGGAAATCATCTTCTTTATCAAGTGGCAAATATATTAAAAGATGAAGCGCAACATTGTGGATATGAAGTTTTTAGAGTTTCCAATGATGATTTCGTATTATTAAAAAAAGAGTTCCCAAATGATTGTGAAGTTATAGAAGAAGATGCAAAAAATATATGTAAAGTGTTGGAGAAAAAAAGATTTAATATAATAGGCGTAGATGATATACATGTAGGCATTACACTTGGAATTGCAAAAAGTCAAAACAGATTGCTAGAATGTTTGCATCAAGCGTTAAATTATGCTAAAAAGCATGGTGTTAAATATGCTTTTTATAAAGATATTCCGGATAATACAAAAGATGTAAAAAATATTATCGAAGTTAAAAAAATGTTGCAAAACAGTATAGAAAATAGCTCAATCGTACCTGTTTTTCAGCCGATAATTATGAAAAACAACAACATAAAATATGAAGTGCTTATGAGAATAAAAAACACCGACGGTGAAAATAAGCTAACTGCACCGGGTTTATTCTTAGATATCGCCAAAAGACACAGTTATTATAATGAAATTTCACAGATGCTTATTTTTAAAGCAATTGATTTTATGCTTGAAAATGAGGGTGTTTTTTCTTTAAATTTTTCATACGCGGATATGAGTAATAGTGACTTAATGAATAGATTGGAAGAGACAATACTTATGCATAATATAGGTGAGCGACTAATATTTGAAATTGTAGAGACGGAACAGTTGGATAACATCGATATTGTCAATGCGTTTATTAATCGTTTTAGAGTGCATGGCATAAAGATAGCCATAGATGACTTTGGAAGCGGATACTCAAATTTTGCATATGTATTTACTCTTAATCCAGATTATATAAAAATAGACGGCAGCTTAATAAGCCAAATGCTAGAAGATAAAAAGATGCATGTACTTGTAGAAACGATTATAGAATTTGGACATAAGTTAGGTGTTGAAGTTATAGCAGAACATGTAAGTTCGCAAGAGATTCATGATACTCTTGTTAAGTTAAATATTGATGCTATGCAAGGTTATTTTATAGGATATCCAAATGAATGTATTTAATAATTTGGATGTGTTAAATGAACGATAAATATTTAGCAATATCGTACGAGTGCTTAAGCTCTATCGGTAATTCATTTGAACTAGAGAGTATGATGGCAGAGGTTGTTATTACTTTTTATCAATCTACAAAGGCTGTTTTTGTGGGTTTTTATGAAAGCATAGATAGCATTTTACCGACAGTTTCAGCAGGAAAAGATGAAGATAATGAAATAAAAATGTCATATTATGAGTGTTTTATGGCAAAGTCTAAAAATTTTTACATAATAGTTTTACCGTTAAAAATGGGTTATATGAAGTTTGTTTATAATGAAAATAAACATATAGAAGATACATACAATATGATATGTAATTTTAAGAAAAAAATAAATTTTGCTCTAAGCGCGTGTGTCGGTGTAAAAGAGTTAGAAAAACTTAATGATGAACTTGAGGATAGAGTAAAACAATCAGTAGAGAAAATACGAGAGCATGAAAAAATGTTAATCGTGCAGTCAAAAAGTGCTATTATGGGCGAGATGTTAGAGATGATAGCTCATCAATGGAGACAACCTATAACATCTATAGGTATGATATCAAACAACATGCTTTTTAACATAATAATAAGCGAAGAGAATGAGCTTGATAAAGAGTTGTTTAAAAATGAACTGGAAGACATAAATAAACAAATTAAATATCTATCTCATACTATTGATGATTTTAGAAATTTTTTCAAAGAGAGCAAATCTAAAGAAGAAGTTTTTGTAAATGATGCTATAGATAAAAGTGTAGCTCTTCTTAAAAAACAGTTAGAACAAAATTCAATAACACTAGAAATAAAAAGTACATGTGGAGAAATTTTATTATATACATATAAAAATGAGTTAACACAAGTATTGCTAAATATTTTAAATAATTCAAAAGATGCGTTTGATACACAAGATATAAAAGATAAAAAAATTACCGTAGAGTGTATGCAAGAAAACCAAAATATAGTGATAAATTTAAAAGATAATGCAGGGGGTATAAAGGATGATGTGCTGTCAAAAATATTTGAGCCGTATTTTTCAACTAAAAAACAAAAAAACGGTACGGGTCTAGGACTTTACATGTCTAAAATAATAATAAATAGACATCTTGAAGGTGAAATTTTTGTAAAAAATGTAGATAACGGGGCTATGTTTACAATTAAAATACCAATTAAAACAAAAGAGGAGAATAAGTTAAATGTTTAATAATATGTCAATTAAAATAAAAATGGCACTTATGGTTGTTATACCGATAGTAGTTATATTTATAGCACTTGGAATGCAAAGTTATAAAAACTACAAAGAAGTATATGTATTAGAGCAAATAGAAGATATGGTCGGATACAGTGCAAAAAGCAGCGCACTTGTTCATAACCTTCAAAAAGAGAGGGGTGCATCAGCCGGATTTATTAGTTCTAAAGGTGCAAAATTTTCATCAGAATTGGTAAATATTAGAAAAGATACCGATACGACTCTCTTGGAGTTAAAACAGTATTATGAATCTATGAAGTTAGATAATTATTCACAAAGTTTACGTGCAAAGATGTCCAAAGCCGCTGAGAATCTTCAAAAATTGCAAGATATGAGAAATCAGGTTGATTCACTAAGTGTTGCAGTAGGCATTCCTGTTAAATACTATACGGAGTCAAATGCTAATTTTCTTAAAACAATAGAAGAGATAGCAAAAATGAGTGCTCATGTGGATATGAATAATGCAATTAACGCTTTTGTAAATTTTTTATCTTCAAAAGAGAGAGCTGGAATAGAGCGAGCTGTACTCTCTTCAACTTTTAGCAGAGATAATTTTGCTCCCGGATTTTATGAGAAGTTTATAGGACTTTTAAGTGAACAAAATACATATATGGAAAAATTTCTATTTTTAGCATCTGATGAAAACAGAGTTTTTTATGAAGAGAATATGGAGTCAAAAGAAGTTAATGAAGTGGCTAGAATGAGAAAAGTGGCACTTGAAAATCCAAACGGAGGATTTAATATAGACGCTACTTACTGGTTTACTACTATAACCGTAAAAATTAATTTGTTAAAAAAAGTTGAAAATAAAATGTCGGATGCTCTTAAGGAGCAAGTTGTTGATTTGAAGAATAAAGCATTTAATTCTATGGTAGTAGGATTAGTTATAAATTTTGTAATAATACTCTTCATATTAGGTTTTAGTTTTTTTGTTTCAGATGGACTGATAAAAAGAATCGGCTTATTTAAACAAGAGATAGACAATATTATATCCTCAAACGATTTTTCTAAAAATATCTCTCAAAACGGTAAGGATGAAATAGGGTTTATTCAACAATCTGTAAATCATTTAGCATGTCTTGCCAATAAATCAATGCAAGAAGCTAAAGATAGTTTGGAAAAATCAAACCAACATTCAATTGAGAGTGAAAAACGCTTAGAGGCAAATAAATTGACGTTGTCATTAACAGAGCTTTTAAGTGAGGGTGCTATAACAGGACTTGGAGGAGTTCAAAAAGGTATCGTTGATACAATGAGTTCTTTGGACTGTATAAATAAAAGAAACTCAGAGACGGAAAATATAGTAGCAGATGTTCAAAGTTCCACTGCACAAATGAGTGATTCGCTAAATAATATCTCTGAAAAAATGAATGGAAGTAAAGAAAATTCTAACCAGTTAAATAGCAGCGTAAATGAAATTACAAGTGTTATAGCTCTTATTAAAGACATTAGTGATCAGACAAACTTATTGGCTTTAAATGCTGCAATAGAAGCAGCTCGTGCAGGTGAACACGGAAGAGGTTTCGCCGTTGTTGCGGATGAAGTAAGAAAGCTCGCGGAGAGAACTCAAAAAGCGACTAATGAAGTTGAATTAAATATAAATCTTTTGAAACAAAACAGCTCTGCTATGCAGGAATTTTCTGAGCAAATGAATAGTGAAGTTTTAACTTCTATGGAAAAACTAGATACTTTTACAGAGAGTTTAGAATCATTAGTTACCAGTGCACAACAAATTCAATCAAGCAATAAAGAAGTTTCAAACGAAATGTTTATAAATCTTGCAAAATTAGATCATATAGTGTTTAAGCTTAATGGATATAACGCTGTATTCAAAGATGACCATAGCTTTACATTCTCAGAGCATACTAGTTGCAGATTTGGCAAATGGTATAACGGTGAAGGTAAGGTTGTATTTTCTAAAACATCTTCGTACGGCAAGATCGATCCTATTCATAAAACTGTTCATGACAAAGTCAGAACTATTCCTGATTATATTAAAGATGATGCTATTAGGAATTCTGAGAAAATTATATCAGCATTTAGTCATGCAGAAAATGCTTCAAAAGAGCTGTTTGTAGCTTTAGACAATATGGCTAATGAGATAAAATAGGAGATATTGATTGGGAAAGTTTGATAGGTTAAAGTCTATTACCGTACTATATGTAGAAGATAGCAGATTCCTTGCAAAATCTACAATGGCTATTATTGAAAAAATTTTTAATAAAGTTTATATTGCTTATGATGGACAAGAAGCCTTAGAAGTCTTGGAAAAGAATAAAGATGAGATAGATATAATAATTACTGATTTAATTATGCCTGTATTAGACGGTATAAATATGGTTGAAGTAATTAGAAAAAAAGGGTGTACGATTCCTGTGGTAGTTACTACTGGTTTTAATGATATTTTAGCACAAGAGAAAATTATTGAACTTTCAATAGAAGGTTTTTTATCAAAACCTATCGACATGTTTAAACTTCTAAAAAGAGTCAATGTTATAGTTGATTCTTTGTTTATAAAAAGAGAACTTGCAACAAAAAAAGAGATGATAGATAATGACATAATTTACTCCGAAACGGATGCTAATGGGATTATTACTTATGTGTCGAAACCGTTTGAAAAAATAAGCGGATACACAAAGGAAGAGCTAATAGGAAAAGCGCACTCTATTTTAAAAGATTTTAACACAATGCCGGATTTATATAAGCATATGTGGCAAACTTTGAAATCTTTGAAACAGTGGCAGGGAGAGCTTAGAAATAGAAGAAAAGACGGTTCTTTTTATATAGTAAATATCATAATTTCTCCAATGTATTTTAGAAAAAAACTTACAGGATATAGCGCTACATGTATAGATGTAACAGAGTTGAAATTAAAATCTCAAGAGCTTCAGGCAAAATCTAAACAAGCAGCTATGGGTGAAATGATTGCTATGATTGCACATCAGTGGAGACAACCTATAACATCAATCGGTATGATATCAAATAATTTAAGATTTGATTTAATGATGGATGAGTTAGATAAAAATATTTTAAAAGAGAGTCTTAATAATATTGATTCACATGTAAAGTACCTTTCAAATACTATTGATATTTTTAGAGATTTTTTAAAAAAGAGTAAAAATAAGGAGGAATTTATTGTGACTGAATCAATATTAGAGGCAATATCAGTAGTAAAAGAGCAGTGTAAAAAGAAAAATATTGTAGTTGCTTTTAACAACAATGGTATAGACCTTAATATGAATACATTTAAAGATGAGTTAATTCAAGCAATGGTAAATATACTTACCAATGCTCAAGAAGCATTGGTTGACAATAATATTGCTGACCCAAAAATAGATATTTTATGCGAGGAAGATTCAAAATTTATTTATATAAAAATATCAGACAATGCAGCTGGGATAGATAAAGAGGTATTACCAAAAATCTTTACTCCCTATTTTTCAACAAAAACAGATAAAAATGGTACCGGGCTTGGCTTATATATGACTAAAACAATAGTTGAAGGAAACCTAGACGGTACGTTGAGCGTAAAAAATATAAATGGCGGAGCTGAGTTTACGATAGAACTGCCAAAATATGACAAAGGTTGCTGCAGTGGATAAAGAACAAGTAGAAAAGCTTCGTAAAATTTGTAGGAATATTTCTGTTTTATATGTAGAAGACGATAAAAATATCTCTGATCAGTTAGAGAAATTATTAAAAAAATTATTTATTAAAGTTGATGTTGAAAAAAATGGATTTTTAGGATTACGAAACTACAAAGAAAATAGACAAGATATAGTTATTACCGATATTTCTATGCCGTCAATGGATGGTATTGAAATGGCAAAAAGGATAAAAAAAATTAATGAAGAACAGATAATTATAGTTACTTCAGCTCATAATGATATTGAATATTTGATGCAGTTAATTGAAATCGGAGTGGATAGATTTATTTTAAAGCCAATTGATATAAATGTTTTTATGCCTTCTATAACAAAAATGGCTATAAGTATTTATAGAGAAAGACAAGAAATATTTCTTGAAAAACAGATAAAACAACAACATGAGCTTCAATTGAAGATAATGAATAATATGTTGATTCCTATTGCACTTATAGAAAATGGAAGATTTAAATATACAAATATGATTTTTAATAAATATTTTCTATCAAAAAATAGTTGTAAAATTGAAGAATTTGTTCTAGGGCATATTTTTAAAAATGAAAAATTGATAATTATGAATAACGATACGTTGATTAATTATTTAATTCAAAATAATGGATTATATAGCATTAATGAAGTCGGTTCACAAATTTTTAAAAAATATAAAATAAATATCATAAAATTAGAAGAGGAAAATAGTTATCTGCTTAACTTTTTAAATATTGATTCATTAAATATGGAATTTAAAAAATTGAAGTTAGAAAATAATTATTTTCCAACGAGGGAAGATTTTATACATAAAATAGCCGGTATATTGTCTAATAGTAAGCAAGAATATCATATTTTTTGTGTAGGTTTACGAAATATTAATAATTTTATTAGTAAATACGGGAGTGGTAAAATTAATGCTATTTATTCAGAACTAAATAAATCTTTAAAAAAAGATTTACGTAATGAGATAGAATCGGGTGTAGCCGATATTTATATTTTTGATAGAAATAGGTATATTATTTTAGTAAATGAAAACTATAAAGATGAAATTAAAATAAAGTTAGATAATTTTGGCAATAACTACAGTTACAGTTTTGGTAGTACACAAGCATTCTTTTTAGCTATAATCTCCGAAAAATTAGATCAAAATACATCTTTTAATCAAGTTATGGAAAATACGGAGAGTATGCTATATTTATTTGATTAGACAAGTGAAACGTTAATGAAAAATATTTGTAATAACAGTTTTTATATAAAAAGTTAATTTTAATGATGCCCACAAATGTATTGATAATCGATGATTCAAAAGCTATAACAAAAGTAATTACAAAAATTTTATTATCAAATAAAATATCAAATTATTTTTTTCACGAAGAGCATATTTATATTGCTTATGATGGTATGCAGGCTTTTGAATTATTGAGTAAGAATCCAAAGATATCTTTAGTAATATCTGATGTTATGATGCCTGAATTAAACGGCGAAGAATTAATAGAGATGCTTATAGATACTGATAAAATTAAAACACTAGAAGTTATCTTTATAACTACTCTTATGAATAAAAACAACATATCAAAAAAAATTAAAGAAAGTATAAAAGGAGTAATATACAAACCTTTTAATACTGTAAGTTTTTCTGATTTTTTTAATGAAATACAAATAGAACATAAGAAAAAACTTCACAATCAACAAAAAATAAAATCGAATCATGTTAAGCAGATGAAATATATTAGGACATGGGTTCAAGATTATTGTGATGAAGAAAACATTAATATTTCTTTAGAAATTTTAGAGCCTATCATAAGTGATGAATTTACCCATCATTATGTAATTGACAAAGATGAAATTTATATGATTTATCAAATGATTTTAGAAAACTATATAAATGTAGTGAATAGTTCATGTAAATTAAATAATTTACTTATGAAAAAGATATACAATATTTGGCATGAACCGGAAAGATACAAACCACTAGGTGTTAGTGAGGATTTTAATAATATTATATTAAATGCACAAAACTCATTAACTGACCTATCAAAAAAAGATGATGTACGATATTCAATTATTTTACCGCTAAATCACCTTTTAATACAAATAAAAAATAGAGTAAAAGTGAAACAAAAGCTTTCATATGATGATTTTATGCCATATATGGACAAATTATTAGATGTGTTTTTAGAAATTGATTTAAAATACGATAATAGTGAAATTTTATTGATTTTAAATCATATAAAAGAGATAGAAAGATTTGAAAGTGAGTTAAAATCTTTATTAAATAAATCAAAACTTGTTGAATTATTTGTAAACTTAAATAAAGCTCCTCACTTACTTGATGGTGTATCCAACCATATTAATACTTGTATAAAATATATAAAACAACAGATAATTACTCTGTATGTATTTAAAGCAAATGAATTGGCATGGCAAAAAGCAAAGAAATCATCCAACATAGTTGCTTATTTAAAAAGTAATTTAAAATTTAAAATGATTAATACACATAATGTACTTCATGAATGGGGTATTATTGATAAATCAAATATAAAGAGATTTCAAAAATATGATAGAGAAAGAATAATTTTAGCTACAAAAGATTTAAAAATATTAGAAGTATTTAAAAAAAATTTAGTCGCAGATATGCCCTCATTAGATATATTAATTTTTAATACAACTTCAATACTAAAAAGTGAGTTAGAAAAATGTACTTATACAAGAATAGTTGTGGATTTAGATTTTACAAATTCTGTTTTTAGTAATGGAATACAGTTGATAAAACTACTTACTAAAAAATATCCTGATATCGAAAAAATAGTACATGATAATGGTTTATATTTACTAGTAACAGTTGCACAAGCCGAAATGCTGAAGAAAAGTAAAATTACGTTTAAGTATAAAATATTTTTGAAACCACTTGATAATAAGAAAATATTTAGTCAATTTTATTTAGAAAATTAATAACAAAAACATAGCATAAAATATATTTTTTATGTTAAAATAGATTTTTCAGTCACAATTAAAGGAGTTTCAGTGTTTAATAATATGTCGATAAAACTTAAGATGGCGCTGATAGTTGTTGTACCGATTTTTGTGATAGCAATATCACTGGGTACTGATAGCTATAGAAGTTATAAAGAGGTAAAAGTTCTAAAGCATATTGAGGAGATGGTTGGATATAGTAAAAAGAGTAGTGCCCTTGTCCATAATCTTCAAAAAGAGAGAGGTGCTTCTGCAGGATTTATAAGCTCTAAAGGTGAAAAATTTTCATCTGAATTACAAGGTATTAGAAAAGATACTGATAAAACTTTAGCTGAATTAAATGAGTATTATAAAACAATGGAGGTTGCTTTTTATGCTCAGAGTCTTCGTTCAAAGATGTCGAAATCATTTGATATGCTTTTAAAACTTCAAGAGATAAGAGGGCAAGTTGATGGGCTTAGTGTTGCCGTAGCAGTGCCGGTTGGTTACTATACTGCTTTAAACGGAAGCTTTATAAACTCTATAGAAGAGGTAGCAAAGATGAGTTCAAATGCAGATATGAACAATGCCATTAATGCATTTGTAAACTTTCTATCCTCTAAAGAGAGATCTGGTATTGAGAGAGCCGTTTTATCATCAACATTTTCCAGAGATAACTTTGCACCTGGATTTTATGAAAAATTTATCGGACTACTTAACGCTCAAGAGATATTTATGAATAAGTTTCTTTTTTTGGCATCGGATGAGCTTAAAACTTTTTATGAAGATAGCATGAAAGCAAAAGAGGTTGAAGAAGTACAAAGGATGAGAAAAATAGCGCTTGAACATCCAAACGGAGGTTTTGATATTGATGCTACTTATTGGTTTGCTACGATAACATCAAAAATAAATATTTTGAAAAAAGTAGAAGATAAAATAGCTAAAGATTTAGAAGAGACAATTGCAACGTTAGAGAGCAGAGCTTCAAATGCTATGATAATGGGGCTTGTTGCCAATATAGCATTAGTTCTTTTTATAATTATTTTTAGTTTTTACATATCAAACGGTTTGGCAAAAAGAATAAATAGATTTAAAAATGAGATAGACGACATCGTATCTTCAAAAGATTTTTCCAAAAAAATAACAAACTGTTCAACCGATGAGATAGGATTCATTCAGCAATCTGCAAATCATTTGGCACATGTTGCACATAAAGCACTTGAAGATGCAAAAGAGAGTTTGCAAAGAGCGCAGGAACACTCAATTGAGAGTGAAAAGCGATTAGAAGCAAATAAATTAACTCTAAGTCTTATATCACTTTTAAACGAGGGAGCAGTTTCAGGTGTCGGAAGCGTTCAAGAGGGCTTGACAACAAATATGGTGGCTCTTAAAGATATAAACAGCAAAAATGCTCAAACTGAATATATTGTAGAAGATGTGAAAAATTCTACTCATGAGATGGAAGACTCTTTAAATAATATCTCTGAGAAGATGCATGAGAGCAGAGAGAATTCTGATCAGTTAAACAACAGCGTAAATGAGATTACAAACGTTATATCTCTTATTAAAGATATAAGTGACCAAACAAATCTTCTTGCACTTAATGCGGCAATTGAAGCTGCTCGTGCAGGTGAGCATGGAAGAGGGTTTGCGGTAGTTGCTGATGAAGTACGTAAACTTGCCGAGAGAACTCAAAAAGCTACAAGTGAAGTTGAAGTAAATATAAATCTTTTAAAACAAAACAGTGCATTAATGCAGGAGTTTTCAGAGCATATGAATAAAGAGGTTTCATCATCGCTAGAAAAACTTGATGTATTTAACAGTAGCTTACATGACTTGGTAGGCGGTGCAAAAGATATTCAGCTCTCAAATAAAAAGATATCAAATGAGCTGTTCATTACTCTTGCTAAACTAGACCATATTGCATTTAAACTTAGCGGATACAGTGCAGTATTTAAAGATGACCATAATTTTAAATTTTCAGACCATACAAGCTGTAGATTTGGTAAATGGTATCTTGGAGATGCAAAAGAGTCGTTTGCCAATACAAATTCATACAATAAAATCGACCCAATACATAAAACTGTACATGACAATGTTAGAAGTATTCCCGATTATATTGAAAACGGTGCTATTAAAAATGCAGAGAGTATCATCTCTGCATTTAGTTCGGCAGAAAAAGCTTCAAAAGAGCTGTTTATTACTTTAGACAGTATGGCTAACGAGATAAAGTAGTTCTCAAACTCTAAGATTTTACTGCGCTTCGCTCGATGACGGAAGATGTCGTCTAGCGAGGAATAAAACGATGCGGCAATCTCTACTACTTAGTTACTTCTACAACTTTCTGGGTTGATTCCCAAACACCGTGTTTAGTGCAGTATGCTTGAGCAGTAAGTTTTAGTTTGCTTCCTGTTGGAATAATGTTAAATGTTACCGTTGCATGAGCCTTTATATTTCCTAAAGCTCCCGGAGTAAAATCAGCACGCGCTAAAAGAGTCTCACCGTTAAAAAGTGACATGTTAGCTATATAGTGATCAAAATCATCAGGGTGAGAGTACTCATTTCCCATTTTTACTGTTACACTAAACATTTCTCCCTCTTTAGCACTATCTTCACAATGTATAAAAGGAGAATGTCTATCTATATAGTCTTTTTTGCTTTCTCGCTCTACCGTATCTATGTCTATGTAACGATTTATTGTCGGCATATCTAATCCTTATTTGTTTAAAATTTGTGCGACATTTTAACCGCTAAAACTTTTATATAAACATTTGACTTGGTATATATGTCTGAATTAAGATAGTTTTAATTTACATGTATTTATAAGTATTTAACGAAAATATAGATAAAATCGCGCAATTAATATTGAAATAAAGAGTCTGTTTATGATAAAACCATTGCTAATCGAGATTGGTGTAGAAGAGCTTCCAGCCATTCCACTTTTAAAAGAACTGAAAAATATTGAAAAAAAATATGCAGATATATTAGAGAAAAATTCACTTTTATGTGAGTTTGAATTTTACTATACTCCTCGTCGTTTAGTTTTATGGCACAGAGAGTTCAAAAGTTTTCAAGACGATTCTATTGAAGAATTTTTTGGAGCACCGCTTGAAGTCGCGTACAAAGACGGTGTAGCAACACCTGCGGCAGAGGGTTTTGCAAAAAAATGCGGTGTAGATATAGAAAAAATCGGTTCTGCGCAAAAAGGCGGTAAAGATGTTTTGTATTACAAACAAGAGTTAAAAGGGAAACCTAGTACTGAGCTTTTTGGCGATATTATCAACTCATGGATTAACTCTTTGGATTTTGGCAAATCTATGAGATGGGGAAGTATGAGTGAGAGCTTTATACGCCCTATACGCTGGGTAAACGTACTTTTTGGCGATGAGCTTGTTGATATTGAGCTTTTTGGCATTAAATCAAAAAAAGAGACATTTGTTCACCGCATCAGTAATTTTGATTCAGTTTTAATTAGCGGAGCAAAAGAGTACTTTGAAGTTTTAAAAGATGGCGGAGTGACACTGTTTCCTGAACTAAGACGTGAAAATATTTTAACTAATTTTTCTTCGCTTGAAAACAGCAATAACATAAAAATTGAGATTGATGAAGATTTGCTAGATGAAGTTGTAGCCATTACGGAGCATCCGACTCCTGTTCTAGGTTCATTTGATGAAGAGTTTTTAAAACTGCCTCCTGAAGTGATTATTACATCAATGAAAGAACACCAAAGGTATTTTCCGGTTTTTAAAGATGGCAAGCTTATAAATAAATTTGTTGTAGTCTCAAATGCACTAACTGATGATTTTTCCAAAGTGATTGAGGGTAATGAGAGAGTTCTTCGTCCTCGTTTGGCAGATGCACTCTTTTTTTATAACAATGATTTAAAAAAAGGTCTAAGCACAAAAGGGCTGGAGAAAGTTATATTTATGAACGGTCTGGGAACTGTTGCAGACAAGATTGAGCGAGAGAAAAAAATAGCTAACACTCTATTTGACATGTATGCACCAAAAGACTCAAGCAAAGAGATATTAGAGCGTGCCGTAAGTCTTGCAAAAGCTGATTTGACTACAGAGATGGTTTATGAGTTTACGGAACTTCAGGGTCTTATGGGATGTTACTATGCAAAAGCACTCGGTGAGAGCAATGAAGTGGCTACATGTATAAAAGAGCAGTATCTGCCTGACGGCGAAGAGAGTAAACTTCCTTCAACTCTTATGAGCGCAATAGTTGCTATTAGTTTGAAATTAGATACTCTTTTAGGTATGTTTAGCATAAATCAGATTCCAACAGGCTCTCGCGATCCTTTCGCACTTCGCAGAGCGGTAAACGGACTCATTAGAATAACTAAAGAGCATAATTTAGAGTTTGACATAGTCGCTACACTCAAACTTTTGGCAAAAGAGTATGCGGAGTTTGACATGTCAAAACTTGAAGCATTCTTTTTAGAGAGAGTCAAACAGTACTTTAAAGTTAATCCTTCCATCATAGAAGCAGTTTTAGCATCAGGTGAGAGAGAATTGCTCTCAATGGGTAAAAAGATAGAAGCACTGGAGACTATGGTAAATAGTGAAGGTTTTAGTGAATCTTTCTCGACTTTTAAAAGAGTTGCAAATATAACTAAAGATATTGACATGTCGATTGATATGTCGGTAGATAGTAAACTTTTTGAAGTAAAAGCAGAAGAAGCTCTTTATACTAGATATAGTGAAGTTTCAGCTCGCAGATATAACTCTTATGAAGAGGAACTAGATGCGCTTTTAGGACTTAAGCCTGAGCTTGATAAGTTCTTTGAAGATGTAATGGTAAATGCCGATGATGAAGCTATAAGAAATAACAGAAAATCTTTGGTCGCTTCTATTTATAAAAGTATTTTAAAAATTGCGGATATTAAAGAGATAACTATTTAGATGTGATAGTATGAGAGAGAAATCTCTCTCATAAGATTTATTTTGTTGCTTCTGGAGCTGCTGCTTCTTTTTTAACTTTTTTAGCTTTTTTAACTTTAACTTTTTTCTCAACCTTAACTTTTTTTTCAGCTTTTACCGGAGCTGCCGCTTCAGCGCTAACAGCTGCTGCTTCTGATGCAAACATTGAACTCAAACCAAGAGTAAGAAGAAGAGCGATAATTTTTTTCATAATAGATTCCTTTTGGGTTATATACACATTTCGTGTTAGCGGAATTTTATATTATAAAGCGTGAACTATTCGTGAATTATTCCATGATAAAATAAAAGTTGTTCCGTTTCCTATTTTTGATTTAACGTCAATATCTATTCTGTATAAGTCACATAAAGATTTTACAATACTTAGTCCTAGCCCAAAACCGCCGTTTGAGTCATCAAGTCTCTTGTAGCGTTCAAAAATTTCTTTTGATTTTGACTGTTCAAATCCTATCCCGGTATCTGATATAGTAAGTGAATTTTTATCCAATTTGATTGTTATTTCTCCGTTTATTTTATTGTACTTAATGGCATTTGAGAGAAGATTATCAATAATCCTATTCATAAGACGCTCATTAACCATAACTTCACACTCTTTTAACTCTGTAATAAAACTTATATTTTTAGTAGATGCTAAAGGCATAAAATAGTCGATACGCTGCAAAACCAACTTAGACACTTCTATTTTTTGAACCGGATAATCTTTTGATGAGAACATAGAAAATGTCAAATCATTATAGAGATGCGAAAGTGTTCTAATAGCAATAAGCATACGCTTGGTTGATTTTATATTTTTTGGACTTAATTCATCTTTGTCCATAATTTCAAGACTCATAGACAAGACAGATATAGGCGTATTTAACTCGTGAACTGCATCTGTAATAAATTTATTTAACAACTCTATATATTGACGAAGAGGACGTAAAAAAAATCTTGATAAGATAAAGATAACTATACCAAAGAAAAGAATTGAAAAAAATAAAACCGTACTTATTATATTTTTTGTTTCATTAAGCTCTTTATCTATTGTGTCAGCTTTTAGTAGCAGATAGTGAATATTTTTAATGTTATCAAGTTCTATAGTTTTAATAAAATAGTAGTGTGATTCCTGTGTAGAAAAACCCTTTTTAAATTTTATGTCAAAATCATTCTCCTTAGGATATACGATATTACTGTTTTTATCCATAAATGCGATATCGAATCTTGTATCATGTAGAAGTATCTCTTCTAATTCGTTCATGTTTTTTGCATAATATATTGACTCATAAGCCGTTTCTGCATAATTAATAATCTCATTTTGAAGAATTTCGGTATATATATTTTTTTGGTAGTGATAATAGAGCATAGATAGCGTAACTAAAAAAACAGTATTTAGCCCGACAAAAACGGATACAAACTGTATAAGAGATTTTCTCTCAGCTAATAGCAATCAGATACCCTTGTTTTCGTATATTTTGAATTATATCTTTGCCTAAAATTTTACGCAGTTTCTTTATATGTGTGCGAAGATTTTCTTCTGTTGCCTCATCATTATAATTCCATGCATGTGCAATAATCTGCTCATTAGTGACCATATGACCTTTATGCGATATAAGTATATTTAATATTTTTGTCTCTTTTTTTGTTAAAAATAATTCGCCGTTTTCTCCAAATAGTTTTCCGTTATTCGGTTCAAACGACCATAAGTCATTTAGAACTATTTTGTCATTGCTATTTAGTGAGAAAGATTTTCTTACTGTTTTTTGAAGGCGCAGCTGCAGCTCTTTAAGCTCAAATGGTTTTTTTATATAGTCATCGCACCCAGCGTCATATCCCTGAGAGAGATCATTTATGCTAGCAAGTGAAGTAACAAAGATAGCGGGTGCTTCTTGTTTAGCTTCTCTTAATATTTTTAGTACGTCAAACCCATTTTTTGACGGTACCTTTACATCAAAAACAAATGCATCAAAATGCATTTCATAAGCTTTGTCTATTGCTTCTTCCCCGTCATTAACGGATATAACTTCGTAGCCGCATTCTTGTAAAAACTCAGATAAAATATCACAAATCAGCAAATCATCTTCAAGTAAAAGGATTCGTAATTTTGTTCCTTTTTTTTTGATTTGTACTCTATCCACTATGCATTTATCTCTTCAATAAGTGTTTTTTTTGATGTAAGGGCTTTAACTAGGGAGTTTTTAATTGATGTGTATGACTCTCTGTTTTGTTCTAGAACTCTTTCGTCCCTTTTCTCTTGTCTTATTAAAGAGTCTATCTCTTTTTTAATGTCATTGTATTTATTGATTATCTCTTTTTTAATTATTTTTGATGTTAATTTATTTTTTTCGTTTTTTAAAATAAGAATCTCTTTTTTTACATCTTCAACGTTTTTTCTTAAAACTGCTTTATCCGTATCATTTTTCAATGAATTTAAAGAGTCTGTATATATATTTAATTTTTTTGTAATATGAACTAAATCCTGAGATATCTTATCTATCTCTTTATTTATATTATTGTTATACTCTATGGGTGAAACCGTATTGATAAGCAAGCTATTTAGGCTCTGTATTAACTGATATTTACTATCTTTAATAAAATCTAAAGACATTTTTGTTTTTATATAAACTTTAACCACGGAAGTCATAGATACAACATTCCATTTAAGCCCGTTTTCTGCTTCTATTTCAGGAACTTTATATTTTTGTCCCTCAACTACTACGATATTTAAAGAGTAGTATTTTAAAAAATCGATAATATAGCTGTTTGATGAGATCATTTCAGATAGTATTAAATTTGCTATATAACCAAATACCTCTTTAAAATGCATTCTAAAGATATATCCTGAAAACCCTTTAAAAAAATTGTCGTTTTTATCAAATGAGTTTGTTAATTGTTCGGTTATTATTGTATGGATAATTGAAAATACATATTTTTCATAAGCAAAATTATCGATTCTCTTCTCAAGCATGTAGATTTCTACAAACTGCTCTGCAACTATATTGAAAAATTCACTATTCTCCTCTTTTAAAAAGAAGTTGTTATAAAATGATAAAAGTTCATCTTCTTTTATACCGTTATATCTGCCTGCAATTGTCTCTTTCTCTTCTTCTTTAACCTCTCGCATCGTATCGTCATTTAATAGTTTTATAAATATTTGATTGTTTTTTATAATAACAATATCTTTTTCATTTAGCTCAAATGCCTCTCTGACACTATATTTTAAAAGCTCTTTTTTATTTATCTCTTCATTGTCTATTTTGTTTACGAAATGAATAAGTTTTATACTTAACTCTTTTTGTAAACAGATTAAATCATCTTTATTGTTGTAGTTGTACTCAATTAAATCTTCGTTTTCAACTATGATATTTATAATAGCATCTAAATTTACACTATCTTTTGGTTCTATTTTGTATGGAAAAATTTTTATGCGAAGCTGTGTTTGCGACATTTTAAATAAAATATAGCCAACAGGCTCAAAATAGTCTTTAAAGGCTAGTTTTATAGTTGTCTGAATCTCTTCGTTTAGAATATCTTTTACTTCTACATGTTCATTTAAGTATAAGAAAAATTTTTGATTCTCTTCATCATTCCATTTAAAGTCAATAGATGGAGCATCAAGATAAGTTTTTAAATAACTTTTTACTCTTTCACGTAACATTTTAGGTACTTTTAATAACTGTTTTTTTAGATATTAATGCTTTTATAAGTGAATTTTTAATCGATAAAAATGCGTCTTCATTCTGAAGAAGTATCTTTTCATCTCTTTTTTGTTGTCTATTAAGTGAGTCTATATCTTTTTTTATATTATTATATTTAATCAAATTAGAAGGGCTTAGCAGTTTTTCTGTAAGTTGCTTTCTTTTTTCACTCAAAGTACGCAGTTCATCTTTTATGGTTTTTATATTCTCTTTTATCGACTCTCTCTCTTTTTCATCTTTTGTAATATTTAAAGAATCCATAAAAGAGTCCTGTTTTCTTGAACAGTATGTAAATTCATCGGTAATTTTTTCTATATTTTTGTTAATTTCGTTATTATGCTCTATGGGAGAGAGTTCTCCGACATAAAATTCCGCAATTTTTTGTTTTAGAGTCTCTTTTTTTACTTCAATTGCCTCTTTTGAGGTAAGAGCTTTATTATAAATTTTTACTATCGACATCATGGAGATGACATTCCATTTCAAGCCACTATCGGCTTTAATTTCAGGAACTTTATATTTTTTCCCGTCTATAACGATTATATCTTGCGAGTAGTAGTTTAGAAACCCTATGACATGTTTGTTTGATATAGAGATTTCAAATAGAATAAATTTTGCAATATACCCAAAGACCTCTTGAAAGTGTATTCTAAATATATATCCTGAAAATCCTTTAAAAAAAACATCGTTTCTATCAAATGTGTTTATAAGATTATCGTTTATTATCGACTGAATAAATTGAAAAACATATTTTTCATAAGTCTCATTATCTATTTTTTTATCAATAAGATACGTATCTACAAACTTTCTTGCAATTTGATAATAAAATCCGTCACTCTCTTTTATAGAGCAAAAATTGGTATAAAACGATTCAAGTTCAGCCTCATTAAGACCGTTGTATCTAGCCGCAACAGTATCTTTTTGAGATTCTGGTATTATAGTTACTTTTGAAGTGTCAAAAAATTTCACAAACCCAAGTTCATCTTTTAAAAAAACTATATCGCCCTCACGCAACTCTAGGGCATTTCTAATAGCTTTTTTTATTACCTCTCTTCTATCTATATTTTTTTTTACGACACTTTGTAAAAAAGAGTCTATTTTCTGCATTAAATCTTTTGAGAAACATGTTAAATCATCTTTCCCTTTATAGCCGTGTATTATTAAATCTTGATGTGAATTTATAATCTTTACAAGTCCATTTAGGGTATTTTTCATTTTATTTCGTCTTTATAGTTATCGGCGGAAATGATGAGAAAGCTTTTTTAAAAGCATTCGCTCTTACATCTTTAAGTTTACCCGTAGCAGTTGGCGGTAAAAAACATGCCGACTCTTGGCTCTCTTTGACATCATAGTTGTTGTCATGCATAAACGCTATCTCTTTGCCTAGTTTTGCGGCTTGTGCGGAGATATTTCTAGCATAGGCTATAATGTTTTTATGGTGCCTGTCAAATTTATTTCCGGATGCAAAAAAAACAAATTTTCCGCTTAGTCTAATATTTGGATAGTCATGGTAGTTTAGTTCTTTATCGTACCTTGTTAGTTGATTGCTGTAGTATTTATCCAAATCTGCATCAAACTCTTCCAGTATAGGAGTAGGCTCTATATTTGGTCTGTTTAAGTTGAAAAGATATTTTATCTCTATTAGATAGCCTCTGTAGCCATCTTTTATAGCCGATGCAAATAGATTGCAGTTGTTGTCAAAATTTAGTTCGCAATATTCATCATTAAACTCGTAACCTTGAGATGCAAGTCTTGAATTAGTGTTGTATCCGATTGGAGAGATGGTAGGGTTATATAAAAATATCGTACCTATTACAGTTTTACGTCTTTTTTTAAGCATCTCTTCTAATTGTGCTACATCTATAGTCTCATCACTTTGAGGTATATAAATGTAGTGTTCTGATATATACTCTATATCTAAATTTGTAGAAAATTTTCCAAATGTTTGCAAATTAAATCCTATATTATTTCATCGTATTGTAGCACAAGGAGACGTTTTTTTTCTTTAGCTCTTCAAGCTATTTTTAAAAAAATAAGATATTTAAAGATATTTAATTTTTGCTAAGTATAGGCCGTTGCTTTTTGCGGGTTTTATTTTATATTTTTTCTTACATGTAAGCTGTTGTATAATTTCATCTGCATTAAGTGTTAAAAGAGCTCCTACCATTAGCCTTATTTGGCTTCTTAAAAAGCCGTTTGCTTCAAAACTTAGTATTATAAAACCTTTGTGTCTATATGCAAAAGTTCTGTATATGACTCTAAGTGTGCTTTTTATATCACTTCCACTTTTCATAAAATTTTTAAAATCAAACTCTCCTTGAAAAAGTTTTATATTTTTCTTTAGTGTTTCAAAATCCACACTATCTAAAAAAGTTACGAAATTATCTTCAAAAGGGTTGCTTTGTGCTTCTTTTATTACATATCTGTAAAGCCTTTTTTTAGCACTGTATCTTGCATGAAAGCTATCATCAACTGCTTTTATGTTCTTAACATGTATAGATGGCGGAAGCATTTCGTTTAATATTTTTGTTAGCTTTTGCAAATCACTCCAAAAAGGAGGCAAGTCAATATGGCAGACCTGACCTGTTGCATGAACGCCTCTGTCGGTTCGTCCGCTAGCGATTACTTTTGAATCAATGTTAATCTCTTTCAAAACATGTTCTATTTGCCCCAAGACAGTATTTTTTGAACTTTTTTGTGTTTGTGAACCTAAAAAATCTGTGCCGTTATAGGCTATCGTTAAAGTGCATCTCATCTAAAATTTCGAAACAATTGTTTTTTTATAAATCATATATGTACTCAAAAACCATACAAAAATTAAAATCGGTATAGTATAGCTTTTAAGCAGTGTATCAAGAGTGAGCGCAAGGGCATAATAGACAATTATGCTCAAAAACATAAACAGATACACTCTTCCTTTGTTATGTCTTACATGTACTATTCCGATTGCCGCAACCAAAAACAGACTTAAGATAGGAAAAAGACTAAAGAGAGTATTTGTAATTAGTGTTTTTCTTTTTTTCTCGGACGACCAGTATTTTAGAGGAGTTTCATACTCATCAAAGTTTGTTCTCATGGTGTCGTTAATGAACATAACCTCAAAATTAATCTGGGTAAATTTCTCTTTTGAGTAACTATATCCCTCTCCTGATGTGAGTTTGAGACGTAAGATACCGGAATCGTTTATAATCTGTGCCTTTTTAGCTTTTATTAAAACCTCTTCGTCTTGTTTTTTATTAAATAAAATTACGTCAGAGTAGGTCTCATCAAGATTATCATTACCTATATATAGTAGCCATTCGCCGAATTTATGCCCGAACTCCGAAGCTGAGAGGTTAAATTTTGCTTCGCTTTTTTTATAAGATATAAAATTGCTAGAGAGTATCTTTGCATGTGGAAAGAGTACTAAAAAATTAAATAAAAGCAGTGCAGATAAAAAAAGAGCAGGTTTAAATAGTGTTTTTAATATAAATTTCGGGCGTATTCCAAGGGCAAAGAGAACAATTATCTCGTTATCGTTTGAGAGCTTAAAAAGAGTAAGCGTGGCTGCTACAAAAAATGAGATAGGCAGAGTATAAAAAAGAAGTTCCGGTAACATAAAGAAAAATAGTTTGCTCATCTCAAAGAGTGAGAGTTGAATAATAGCCGTATATGTAGCCATTTTTATAAGAAAAACAATTGAAGCTATTGAGAAAAGCGGCAAAAATATAGAGAGAAACAAAATTGAGAGAGATTGTTTCATGTAGTTTTCCAAAGAGGCGAAACGCTGCATTTTTTTCATTAGTAATTTGCCTCGATATATCTTAAAATTGGGCTGTCAAATATGTATGTTATAAACGTTGCTATAGCTAAAAAAGGGACAAACGGAACTCTTTGCTCTTCTTTTGATTTTTTCATAACTAAAATCATAACGGGAAGAGCCAAAAGAGCTGATAAAAATATTGCAACAAGTGTAAGTTTTGCACCAAGAAGTGCACCCATAGTAGCAGCTACCATGATGTCGCCTTCTCCCATAGCTTCTATAAAAGGGTATGTATGGTAGTTTTTACTCCATGACGTAACGGTTTTTTTGGCATGTCTGTGAGCCGATGAAGTTAACATGTAAGAGAGTGCAAATCTAAGAAGCGTAAATCCGCCTGCAAAGAGTAGGGCATTTTGAAGATTTGTAAAAATACCATTAACATTCCAAGCCCCAAATATCGCAAAAACTAATGCTAAAAGATTTAGTGAGTCAGGAATCATCTTATATCTAAAATCTATCATTGAGAGAGCCAAAAGAGTTAAAAAACTAAAACCTATAAGCGTAACGGGGAAGTTTATGCCATATTTTATAGCCAAAATCATAAAAATAAAGCCGGATATAAGTTCAATAAGCGGATATTGCAAAGATATTTTTGAGCCGCAAAACGAGCATCTGCCTCTTAAAAAAAGCCAAGAGAGTATCGGTATGTTATGCCATGGCTTAAGAGGATTTTTACATGTAGTGCAATGAGATGATATAAAAACAATACTCTCATCTTTTGGAAGTCGTAAAATGACAACGTTCAAAAATGAGCCGATAACGGCACCGAAAATAAAGGCAAAGAGAAGCTCCACTATTTTAAGCCTCCAAATCTTCTCTCTATTTTTGTAAAATCTTTTATAATTTTGCCTAGCTCATTTGTCGTAAAATCAGGCCAGAGAGTATCGCTAAAAAAGAGTTCCGCATAAGCCGCTTGCCAGAGCAGAAAGTTTGATAGCCTATGGTCTCCTCCCGTTCTTATGAGCAAGTCAACACTGTGTTTGCAATCAAGCGCATTTCCCAGCATAGCTTCGGTTATATCGTTTTGGCAATTTTTTATCTTATTTACTGCTCGTAGTATCTCATCGTGTGCGCCGTAATTGAGTGCCAGAGATTGAACTAAACCGTCGCAATGGGCAGTTTTCTCTTTTACGTTTTTAAGTGTAGTTTGCAGAGATTTTGAAAAAGCTCTTATGTCGCCTATCGGCTCAAATCTAATATTATTTTGTATATAGTTATCCAACTCGCTCTCAAGGTACTTTTGCAAAAGTTTCATTAAAAATTCAACTTCAAGTCTGGGTCTTTTCCAGTTTTCCGTTGAAAAAGCGTAAAGTGTCAATCTCTCTATATCTTTATCTCTTGAGCAGTACTCGGTAATCTCTCTAACTACTTTTGCACCTGCTTCATGACCTTTTACTCTTTTTTTCTCTCTTTGTTCTGCCCAGCGTCCGTTCCCGTCCATTATTATGGCTATATGTCTTGCCTTATTCATATACTTATATCCAAAAGAGAATTTATATTTGCGCTGTATAGCGGTTCGATAGTGTCAATTAGCGATATATTGACGTCAAAAGAGATATTGTCCATATTGTCTTCCAAAAATTGTTTAGTTTTATTAAAAGCAACATTAAGCTCTGCACTAACAGCACCTCCTTCAAGCGAGATAACACCTGAGACGGGACCTAAAAGCTCTAATGCCGCATAAAAATCAATTTGAGTTTTTTTAGTTCTCTTATTGTACCTTTTTTTAAATTGCAAAACAAAAAAATAGCCATGATAATTTAGTGGAATAGTCATAGTCTGGTTTTGAAGAGAGAGTAAAAGAGTTGATGTATTTGTAAACTCCTCTTTTGTAGCAGAATTTGTAAGGTGTTCTAGTAAACCATGCTTAATAATTGATTCTGGCTTTTTTGAGCTTAAAATTGTTTGCAAATCTTTTATGGAGTACTCAATTGTAGAGTTTTGAAGGCTCTTTAGCAGATGAGGCTGTTTTAAAAGATTTGATAGCTCAGGAGTAGAATTTTTACTCTGCGATAACTGGGTCCAATATTTTGCACCTTCGCTTAGAGGTTTGTCGCTTTGAGCGGTTAAGCTTTTATTGTCAAGTAAAATCGAGTATTTTCCATCGCCTAATGATTTTAAAACATCTATGGATGCCAGTTTTATAACCGCTTTTGCTTCATTTTGGTTTGAAGCTATAAGTTTTGCCAAAGCACTTAAATTTGATATATTCATATATTTTTTGCGTACTCAAGTATCTTAAATGCAACACTTAGTTTATCGGATGTCGGAATCGATTCTTGTGAGGCTTTTGTTATAAACTCTA
Source organism: Sulfurimonas sp. RIFOXYD2_FULL_34_21 (assembly GCF_001830805.1). Classification (NCBI taxonomy): domain Bacteria; kingdom Pseudomonadati; phylum Campylobacterota; class Epsilonproteobacteria; order Campylobacterales; family Sulfurimonadaceae; genus Sulfurimonas; species Sulfurimonas sp. RIFOXYD2_FULL_34_21. The sequence goes on along the minus strand of NZ_MICH01000015.1, from coordinate 340,408 downwards.
TGGCGTTTGTATCGGTTCCAAAGCTTGAAGAGTCTTTTAAAACATTTAGACAAACTGCGTCGATTTTTTTCCTATCAAGCATATTTGTTGCGTTAATGAGGGCATTTTTCTCATCCATCTCCGCTTTAAAGCCGATAGTCGTTATATCTGTTTTGTCAATTGAGTCAAGAATATCTATATTTTGTTTTAGTTTTAAATCCCACTCACTCCCTAAAGACTCTTTTTTTAGTTTACTCTCTTGCGGATAGGTAGGTATGTAATCGCTGACGGCAGCAGCCATAAAGAGATACGGTTTTTTTTGAATCAGATGAATTTGCTCATCTCTCATAAGCGTTGCCTTTGAAAGTTTGCCTTTTTTAGCAATTCTAATAGAATCTTGCAGATACTCCATCATCTCACTTGAACTCTCAACGTCTATGGTATATAAATCAAGGGGTAAATCTTTGTCAAATTTAGTTGAAATTAGATTTACGTCCGCTCCTTTGCAGTAGAGCGCAGCTGCAAGTGCAGATGCCATCTTGCCGCTTGAGAAGTTTGATATATATCGAACTTCATCAATTTTTTCAATTGTTCCTCCTCCTGTAACTATTACTCTTCTATCCATCCAAAACTCATCTCTAAGTAGTGCTTTAGCGCAGTGCCAGAAAATCTCCAGAGGTTCAGCCATAGCACCGTTACCTACGCTTTTACATGCAAGCTCTTTTATCTGCGTATCTACAACTTCATAGTTTGCAATTCCTAGCATTTTGAGGTTTGCTTTTGTAAAAGGATTTTCTAACATGTTGGTATTTGCGGATGGTGCGATTATTTTTAATTTCGGATATGCAAGTGCAACTTGCAAGAGCATATTATCAGCAATTGCATTTGCAAGTTTTGCTATGGTGTTTGCGGTTGCGGGAGCTATTACAAAAAGGTCTGCCCACTCTCCTGCTTTTATATGATTGTGATTTGATGCCCAAGACTCGTTAATATCGTCAAGTACCTGATCTGACGTAAGTGCTTCAAAACTAAGAGGTGTTACAAATTTTTTGCCGGCTTCACTCATTACCACTTTAACCTCTGCACCGGCTTTACTTAAGAGTCTTACCAACTCAAGTGATTTATACGCTGCAATAGAGCCTGTCACTCCTAAAAGAATCTTTTTATCTTTTAGCAAATCTGATGGAATAAGCATTTTTTACCTCAATAATAGTTAAATATAAATATTAAATTTAATATGTATTTTATCACGAAAAGCCTTAATAGGCTTCAATAGTTGATGTAAATCAAGCATACTGATTTATTACTTGTTAAAATTTCAACTTATAATAATTAAAAGGAATGTTTATATGAAGAAGTTATTAATATTAGCTGTTGCATTGCCGTCACTGCTTTTTGCTAAATCTGAAATGGATACATGTATGAAATGTCATCCGAGTATTGTTGAGGAGTTTAAAGGCTCTATGCATAAAAACTCATCGTTTTATGATGATGAGATTCACAAGGCGGTATGGGAAAAACACCCTTTACATGAAAAAGGCGATTACAAATGTTCAAAATGTCATGCTCCGAGTTCTCAAAATGAAGATAGCGTAAAAGAGGGTATCTCATGTTCTACATGTCATACTATTAAAAGCGTAGAGCAACATGCAAAATCAAACAGCAATGTTTATGAAAAAGATTCTAAAACATTTTACTCGGCAGAAGAGGGTAGAGAGAGTGAAAAAGTGGTTTATAAACAGAAAACTTCAATGTTTGGTATGAATAAAACAACGGTAGGTTCTCCGTACCATGATATAGACTATACAAATGAAAATTTTTATACGGCAGAGGTCTGTATGGGTTGTCACTCACATAAACAAAATTCGCATGAATTTACTATATGTGAAACTGATAAAGAGGGTGCAAAAGATAAAAAACAAAACTGTATTACATGTCATATGCCAAAAGTATTAGGGAGTGCAACTACTATCAGACAGAGTGAAAAACACGCTTTTCACGGTTTTGCAGGTGCTAGAAAACATCCGGAGATGTTATCGCAGTATGTTGAGATAGAGCTTGAAAAAAAAGCGGACGGATTTAATGTTATAGTTGAAAACAAGGCTTCACATAACCTTTTAACGCATCCTCTAAGAGTTGTTGAACTTAGAGTAAACCTTATAAGAGATGGTAAAACTACGGCTCTAAAAACCGAAAAGTTTATGAAAATAATCGGTCGTGACAAAGAACCATCTATGCCGTGGATTGCAAACGAAGTTTTGGTTGATAGTATGATTAAAAAGCAAGAGAAAAGAAGTGTTGGTTATGACAATTTGCTAACAAGCGGTGACAAGATTGAAGTTCAGCTCGGATATTATGTAGTAAATCCAAAAGCCCTCAAAAAGCTTAGTCTTGAAGGCAATGAAGAAGCAGAAAAGTTTACGACTCTAAAGTATAAATATTTTACGATAGAGTAATCTTATAGAGCAGAGTTATAATTTAACTCTCCTCTTTGTTTAGTTTTATAAACTTTAGATATAAAAGCGGCAGTATGATTAGGGTTAAAAGTGTAGAGCTAATCAAACCGTTTATAACCACTATTGCAAGAGGTCTTTGAATCTCCGAACCCGGACCGTCTGCAAAAAGCAGAGGTACAAGACCAAGAGCCGCAATAGAAGCTGTCATAAGAACGGGACGAAACCGTTTAATAGACCCCTCTTTTACAGCGTCAAGAACACTATACCCATATTTAAGCAGATAGTTAAAGTAATTTACAAGAACTACGCCGTTTAGTACGGCGATACCTAAAAGTGCTATAAACCCGACTGATGCAGGAACGGAAATATACTCGCCGCTAAAGTACAATCCGGCAAATCCGCCGATAAGTGCTAAGGGTACATTTATCATAACAAGCACGGCTTGAGTTATAGAGTTGAATGATACAAAAAGCAGTATAAATATTAAAAATAGTGCGATAGGAATGATTACGGCTAGTTTTGCAGCAGCACGTTGCTGATTTTCAAACTCTCCGCCGTAAGTTACATAGTAACCCACAGGCATATCTACTTTTTGCTCTATTTGTGCTTTTGCTTCCTCTACAAAACTAACCAAATCACGACCCTCTACATTGCTTTGAACTACCGTCTTTCTATAACCGTTTTCATGAACTATCTGTACTGGCCCCGTCGTATTTTTAAAAGTAATCAGGTTTGCAAGAGGAATACTTTTTCCATCCTCAAGTATATAGTAGAGTTTTTTTAGAGTATTTAATGATTTATGCATACTCTCCTCAGCTTTAACCGTCAAGTTTATTCGGCGCATACCCTCTTGAATTATGCCTACTTGAACTCCCGTAACTGCTACTTTCATAAAGTTTGCTATCTCATGTTCGTTTACTCCGTAGTAACCTAAAGCTTGTTGGTTAAATTCAAGTTCAAAATATTCAACTCCTTCGTTACTCTTTTTATAGACGTCACTACTTCCTTTGATACCTTCTAAAATAGTTTTAATCTCTGTTGAGATACGCTCAAGCTCGTCATGGTTCTCTCCAAAGATATCAATAGCTAAATCTCCACGAACACCGGTTAGCATCTCGGAAACTCTCATTTCAATGGGTTGAGTAAATACATGTTCAATACCGACCATCTCGTCAAGCGACTCTCTTATGCGGTTTTTTACCCACTCTTTTGAGGGATTGCGCCACTCTCTCTTAGGTTTTAGAATAAAAAACGTATCCGTATCGTTAAGACTCATTGGGTCAAGTCCAAGCTCGTCAGTTCCGGTGCGGGCTATTATGGATGAAATTTCTGGAACGTCATGCATAAGCTTTGTCTGAATCTTTTTATTTAGCTCAATACTCTCTTCAAGGCTAATGGAAGGTAGTGACTCTATCATGGCAATAATAGTTCCTTCATCCATTGTAGGCATAAAAGTTTTGCCTGTTTTCGAGGCAAGATACAAAGAGGCTCCAAAAAGAAGAATTACTGTTATAAACATCGCAGTAGTATGTTTTATAGCAAAATCAAGTGATGGTTTATAAAACTTTAGTAAGTTTTTAATAAGCCAAGACTCTTTATCGGGACGAATTTTTAGGATAAAAGAGCTAAGAACAGGGATAAGAGTAAGAGACAAAATTAAAGAGCTAAATAGTGCAAAAACAATACTTATAGCTACTGGTTTAAATAGTTTTCCCTCAAGCCCTTCAAGAGTAAGCAGAGGCATAAAAACAATAATTATTATCAGTACTCCTGTTACTATTGAAGGTGCCATCTCAACGGCAGCATAATAGATAACATTCATCTTATTTTCATTTTTGCATCTCTCATCCCCAAGCTTTGCGGTAATATGCTCAACCATTACAACGGCAGAATCTACAAGCATACCCACGGCAATAGCTAAACCGCCAAGACTCATAAGATTTGCACTTAATCCGAAATAGTCCATAGCAATAAAACTCATCAAAAGCGCAAACGGTAAAATTATTGCAACACTAAAAGCAGAGGCAAAGTTTCCAAGAAGCAGTAACAGTACTATAACGATTAAAATAACTGCTTCAAAAAGCGAATTTTTAACAGTGTCAGTTGCAAGGTTAACCAGTTTTGAGCGGTCATAAAATATATCTATTTTAGTATCTTTTGGAAGCATAGTCTCTATCTGGGAGAGCTTCTCTTTTACCTCTTTTAAGACTATCTGAGTATTAGCTCCTCTAAGCCCTAAAACAAGACCTTGAACAGCTTCTCCCTCTCCGTTTTTAGATGAAAATCCGGCTCTTGTTAAATGCCCTACATGTACATCTGCGACATCTTCTATTGTTATAACTTTGCCCTCAATCAAAGCAACGCTTAGTTTGCGGATATCAAAAATATCATTAATACGTCCCACACTTCGCACTAAAATAGAGTTTACACCTTGAGTGACTCGTCCTGCACCGTCGTTTTGGTTGTTTTTTTCCAAGGTTGATATTATCTGCTCTAAAGTTATGCCGTATGTACGCATAGCGTCAAGCTTTGGTGTTACCTCATAAGTTTTTACTTTACCGCCAAGAGCATTTACCTCTGCAACTCCGCTAATAGAGCGGATTTTTGGTGATATAACCCAGTCAAGAAGAGAGCGTTTTTCAATTAAGTTGAGAGTTTTTGACTCTATCGTAAACATTAGTATCTCACTAAGAGGTGTACTTATGGGTGCTAATCCGCCTTCCATGTTTGAAGGAAGATTATCCATAATAGAGTTTAAACGCTCACTTACCTGCTGACGTGCCCAATATATATCAGTTCCCTCTTCAAAGTCTATGGCTACGTCGCATATACCGTATTTTGAAGTTGAGCGTATAATTGTTTGATGAGGTATTCCTAACATTCCCATCTCAATAGGAATAACAATGCGAGATTCGACTTCATCAGGTGTCATTCCGCTTGATTTCATGATGATTTTAACCTGTGTTGGGGAGATATCTGGAAAAGCGTCAACGGGAAGATTGTTGTATGACTTTATACCAAAACCAAAAAGCATAAGAGCAAGTAAAGAGACAAAGAGCCTCTGTGTAAGTGTAAAGGAGATTAACTTATTCATTCTTGTGCCTGTTGAAGCATATTTTGCAGTACGCTTGTACCGTTAATAACGATTTGCCCATCTAGCGCCGTATCATGAGAGATATAACATATATCTTTGTCTTCTAAAAGCAGTTTTACCTCTTGCTCTTTGTAGGTTAAACCCTCTTTTATAAAGAGTATGTTTTTACTGCCGTCTTGCACAACGGCTTTTTTGTTTACTATAAAAGCTTTTCCTTCAATTGAGAGTTTTGCTTTTGTTCTTAATCCATCAAGCAGATTTTCATCTTTTGGCAGAGAAAAACGTACATGTCTTGTTTGATTTTGAGAGTTTAAGATTGGCGATACATGTAAAACTTTTATTTTTATCTCTCTATTATCAATGTTCAGCAAAACTTCTTGCATCGGTTTAAGTTTACTTGCGGCTTCTTGAGACAAATCACTCTCAACCCAGTTGTCCCCATCTGTTTTTATAACAAAAATAGCGCTTGAGCTAGATATGCTTTTCCCCGGTTCTATGTTTACTTGAAGCAGAGTCCCATCAACCGGAGATAAAAGCTTTATATTTGGGGTTATGCTCAAATCTTTAGATAGTGTTTCAATCATCTTGCTATCTGCACCGTAAGCTCTAAGCAGTGCTTTTGACGCCAAAAGTTTTATCGTGTCGGTTTTAAGTTGTGACTCTGCGGCAATGCACTCCTTCTGGGCTATTATCTCCTCTTTGCAAAGCTTTGATTTGCGATTTGCCTCATTTTGGCTTTGCAATTGTGTAATTGAGTCGGCAATTGCGCTTTTTTGAGCTTCTATCCACTCTGAAGCGCTAAGTAGAGCTAAAACGTCACCCTTTTTAACTCTCTCAAAACTTACTCGATTTAGCTTTACTACCTGAGCTTCATAAGGCAGAGAGATTGTATGCATAAGATTTGGCGGAGTTTTAACACTCATCATATACTCTCCAAGCGGAATGTATGATACCTCTTTGGCAAGAGCCGTCTCAATTTGCCAGTTTTTTTCCTGCTCCAAAGTCAGCGTAATGTCCGCTAGAAGAGAGATACTAAGTAAAAGTTGTAAAATAGTAAATTTTTTCATAATTAATCCTTTATCTTCACGACACCATATAGTTCAAATAGTGTTTTGTAGTAGTTTTTATAATATTCGGTAAGCTCTTTTTTGAGATTTGATACCTCACGTTGACTCAGTAAGTACTCGATAGGAGAATTTTCGCCTAAGCGGTATGCGCTCTCAACAAGAGGCATAAGTGCATTTTCATACTCATTGAGCATTGATTTTAGAGTAGCTATATCTTCAAAACTTTTGTTTAACTCTTTTTGCAGAAGTTTTATTTTTGAGGCTTTCTCTAGCTTAAACTCCTCTTTTTCATACTCTATAGCACTCTTTTTATGAAGAGTTTCAGCACGGCTGTGCTCATTAAACGAGGTAGTAAAATTAAGCGGTATAGAGACTCCTAGGGTAAACCTGTTTGTATCAATCTCATTTTGATATGAAGCACTGAGTTTTAGCGAGTCAAAAAGAGTATCGTACCTCTTAAAATCACTCTCAAGACTATCTATCTTTTTGTTTAGTGATTGCTCATGTAGTGAATCTTCTGAGATGTTAAACGTGACCTCTTTTACAATACTGTTTAAGTCTTTGCAAGATAGCTCTTTATCGCCAAAAAAAGGTAAAAGAGTTTTAGACTCTAAGCTTTGAGCGGAAATTTTTAGTTCGCTCTCATATCTTTTATACTCGTTTTTTAGACGCTTTAGCTCTATTTGTAGTTGTAAAAGCTCTTTTTTTGATATCTCTTTGTAGTCGTACGCTTTTGCTTTTTTCTCATAAAGCGTCTCAAAAGCAACAAGAGATTTTTTATACTGATTTAAATTTTCAACATCCAGACAACTTACATGATAAAGAAAACTAATTTCATTTTTTAAAAGTAAAAAGTTTTGTTTCAACTCTAGTATCTGCGCATCGTTCATGTCTGATACAGATTTAACCATGCTCTCTTTGATGCGCGGGTTTATGATGTTTTGTTCTACTCCTACGCCGTACTCATAACCTGATTTGCCTAAATCAGGTTTTGCATAAGTTCCTTGCGTAGAGAGTAAAAGCGCCTCTCTTGATGATATAGCCCTGTTTTGTGAAGCATATGCACTTTCATAAGCTTTAATGCTTTTTGCCATAGGGTGTTCATCTTCAATTTTTTGTAATATTTCACTTAAATTAACTTCTGCCGCATGTAAAAATAAAGTACATGTAAACAGAAAAAATATTGATTTCATCTGCAATCCTGTTTTTATATATATTTATTTGTGATTTAAAAGTTATGCAATAGGTGGTTTAAAAAAGTTGAATTGTTTTAATGAAAAGTAGGTTCCATTGTATGAAAAAAGGCTTTTTTCTTTTCCTATGATAGGAAGTGACGGTTCTTTTGTAGGAAACGTATAAGATATATGGTACTCAAAATGAATATCACATAAGTTGTCACCTCTTTTTGTAGTATCAAAAGAGAGTTCATTTATATAAGCTTTTAACGAGGAGTGTTTATTATCTAAAATCGCAAAAGTATAGTCATGCGTAACCGAAAAGCTTATTGCAAATAACAGTAGCAAAGAGTATATTTTTTTTAACTTCATAGTGCTATTTTACTTCATTAATCTTAAGAAAAAATTGTTAATACAATGTAGTTTTAACTATTATATATAGTTACTCTATTTCTTCCGTTATCTTTTGAGAGATAAAGGGCTTTATTCGCTTTTGCATACAAAGAGATTATTTTTGAATCTTTTTTGATTAAGTCCAATAGACCGTGCATTAAAGGTGCTACAATTTTTAAAACTATTTGAAATTTATACATATTTTTCCACCCTATAAATTGTATCTAAAATAATTTTATTTTACGCCTTTACCTATCTCGTCGTCTTTATAAATACTGTGTGTTCCATCGCAAAAAGGGAAATTTCCGCTGCTTTTGCATAGACAAATCTGATATGGTTTTGTCTTTTCGACAGTTAATTTTTTAGGAGAACACCCGCTTCCCTCATGACTTCCGTCACAAAAAGCACCGTTTTTGCTTCGTCCGCATGTACAGATAGAGTACTCGACTCCGGCTTCTAGTGTTACACCTTTAGGTTTGTTGTGAAATACTATTGCATCTTTACACATAACTTATCCTTTGATATATTTAGGACTATTATAATAGGAGATTGAATATATTGTCAAGATGAAAAAGATAGTATAATAAGCGGATGGAAGCACATGACTTTTTTTTAGTACTCTTTTTGATTCTTATAGTAGCAAGAATTTTAGGTGAAGCTTTTGCGAGGATGAGAATACCTTCTGTTCTTGGCGAACTATTTGCAGGGATTATTCTCGGCTCATCCGTTCTTGGCATAATAGAACCTAATGAAATACTTAAAATTTTGGCGGAGATAGGGATTATACTTTTACTTTTTGAAGTGGGGATTGAGACCGATTTTACACGATTAAAGGATGCTGGAAGCAAATCACTTGCTGTAGCACTTTTAGGCGTGGTTTTGCCTTTTAGTTTTGGGCTTTTGAGTGCTTATTATGTTTTTGGACTTGCTTTTGATATATCCCTATTTGTAGGCGGAACGCTTACTGCAACAAGTATTGGCATTACGCTTAGGGTGCTTAGAGATATACATATGGAAAACACAAATATAGCTCAGATAGTCATCGGTGCGGCTGTAATAGATGACATTATCGGGATAATACTTTTAGTATTTATATATGATTTTTCTATCTCACATGAGGCGAATTTTACTCATACACTTTCCGTTGCAGGTATGGTTTTGATGTTTTTAGTTCTTGCTCCGATTTTGGCAAAAACGCTCTCTTATCTTATACATAAATTTCACGGAAACGATTTGGTACCGGGGTATATTCCCAGCATAATTATTTCGCTTATTCTGTTTTTTGCATATCTCTCGCACTTAGTCGGAGCGCCTGCTATACTTGGTTCTTTTGCCGCCGGCATAGCACTCTCAAGAAGATTTTTTCTCCCTTTTGGCGCATTTTTAAATACAAATGAGTTGCTACTCGATGATGTACGAAAAAATATGACCCCGATTATCCAGATATTTACACCTATATTTTTTGTTATGGTGGGGTTGTCTATGGATTTAAGAGTAATAGATTTTTCATCTTCCTCTTTTTGGGTTATGTCGCTATCTTTTGTATCTTTAGCTTTTATAACAAAATTTTTAGGAGCATTTTTTATTATACAAAAGTGCGCTAGAAATAATGCGCTTATAGGAATTTCAATGATACCAAGAGGAGAAGTAGGGCTTATCTTTGCCGAAATGGGAAGAGTAAACAATATACTGCCAAATGATATCTATGCAATGCTGATTTTTGTCATTATCATCACGACGGTAGTACCGCCGTTTTTATTAAAGAGGTACTTTAAAGGGGAGTGTGTTTAGTTTGTTACTTGAAATATAGGCTTCTTATCTTCTATCAAAAAAATAGGCTCCATAAACGGGGCTATTTTTAGTAAAAAGTTTAACATTGAGAGTACGGGAGAGCCGTAAAAAAACATCAATTCCGGATTGTTTACCCAAAGCTGATCAAGATAGAGATACTTTTTATGAGAGCTGTCCCCTATGTTATCTTTGTTTATATCAAACCCCTCATAATCATCCCAGTAGTTTCCCTCTATCTCATTCTCATTTGTTCTGCCGTTGCGGCTATCCGTCATAATATTATCCATATTTCCAAATATCTTATTATTTTTTATAACGTTTGCTATGCTATGGTTTTTAAAGTCCAGACCTCTTGTGCTATACATTATTTTGTTATCTAAAATCCGGTTTTTTGTCTCTTGCATCTTTGGAGAGTTATCGATATAAAGCGCTTGATTGCACTCTCCTACGCTGTTTTTTTCTACATGTATATTTGATGCACCTTTAAAAAGTATGCCAAGACTCGTTTGTGCGCCGTGGTGTCCTGCTACTATATTGTCGGTTACGTTTATATCCATGCTTCCTTCTAAAAAGATGCCGATTGCACTCTCTTTTACTCGGTTCTCTTTTATTATTATATTTTTTGAGTGATGCGTATATATGGCAAATCTACACTCTTGCATGTAGTTGTTTTCAATAGCATTGTTGTTGGAACGCATAAAAACGATATCACGCGATTTTGTAAACGAGTTGTTTTTTATGACATTGTCATGACTAAACCAGAGTCGAAGTCCATCGCCTCTAAGCCCTATATCTTCGCTGTTTGAAGAGATTTTGTTGTTTAAGACGGCAGAATTGCCGACATTGTCCATAAAAATACCAAAAAGAGACTCTTCAATCGTACAGTTTTCTACAACCACTTTTTGTGAGTTATTTATAAAAACGGCAGCATCCATAGCATCGGCTCTATTGCCGCTTTTAATGATTTTTAGATTTTGAAGTTTTACATGTGAGCTTTTTATCGTTATGACAGTCCCGCTACCGCTGCCTTCTATGACGACTCCGTCCTCTTTTGCCAGTATGCTAATAGGCTTATCTATAACAATATTGCCTTTGTAGATACCTTTTGATAGTTTTACTACAGAACCGCTTGAGGCAGAGTCGATTGCCTCTTGAAGTGGATTTGTATCTGCATTTGCAATAAAAGTAAAACAGATAAAAAGAAGTGTTTTAAACATAAAAATCCTAAATATCAAACAAAATTTTAATTTTGTAATTATGACACATTTAAAAAAAAGTAAAAGATAAAGTGTAGTTTATGATATGATTATTTGAGTAATAAGGAGTCTTTCATGAAAAAAAGAACTAAAATCTTAGCTACAATAGGTCCGGCGTCTGATAGCCTTGAAGTTATAGAGTCGCTTATGGGGGCAGGTGCGAATGTTTTTAGGTTAAACTTTAGTCATGGAACGTACGAGTATCATTTGGATGTTATAAATAAAATCCGTCAAGCCATGAAAAACATGGGCTTAGTAGTTGGAATCCTTCAAGATATCAGCGGTCCTAAAATCCGTGTAGGAGAGCTTGAACACCACTTTGAACTAAAAGAGGGCGACACGGTTGTTTTTCATAAAGATAACATTATGGGCAGAGCCGTTAGCGAGGATAGATATGAAGTTTCTATAAACTATCCTGAAATTTTATCTCAGTTACATGTAGGAGATTATATCTATCTTTATGATGGGATTATACGAACAAAAGTCACTACATGTAAGGATGATAGAGTTGAAGTAAGCGTTGAAAACTACGGTACTCTCTCGTCCAAAAAAGGGGTAAATTTTCCAAATACTTTTCTTGGCGTAGATGTTTTGAGCGAAAAAGACATAGCGGACATGGAGTGGGGTGTAAAAAACGGTGTTGATTTTATGGCTATCTCTTTTGTGCAAGATGCCTCTGACATGTTAAAAGCTCGTGGTATTGTTACAAGTCTCGGAGGCAAACAGATGCTAATCGCAAAGATAGAGAAGTTCGATGCCATACATAACATAGATGCAATTTTGGCGGCTTCTGATGGGCTTATGGTTGCTCGCGGAGATTTGGGGATAGAAGTAGCGTACTATGAAGTGCCAAATATCCAAAAGATGCTTATACACAAAGCAAATATGGCTTCAAAACCTGTTATAACGGCAACACAGATGCTTCTTTCAATGACGCATAGCCAGAGGGCTACAAGGGCAGAGATAAGCGACATCGCAAATGCCGTTCTTGACGGTACCGATGCGGTAATGCTATCAGAAGAGAGTGCGGTTGGAAAGTACCCTGTTTTGGCTGTTAAAGCTATGTTTGAAACTATTAGAGAGACAGAGCTTCAGTATGATTATTTTCAATTTGACGATATTAAGTGTTATGATGCGACTAATGCCATAGACGAGTCGGCGGTGAGACTAGCAAGAGACTTAAATGTCGATGGGATTTTATCCGTTACTTCATCTGGAAACTCTGCAAGAAAACTGGCAAAATACCGACCTAAACAGCCGATTTATGCTATAACTCACGATGATGGAGTAAGACAACAACTCACACTAAGCTGGGGAGTTATTCCTGCATTTTGGGTAAAAAAAAGCTCGTTTGGACAAACAGTTCGCGAGGTAATGCAAAGAGGTTTTAAAGATGGTGTGCTACATTCTAAAAGCAGCTATATCTTAACCGCAGGAGACCCTGTAGGAGTAAGCGGCTCGACAAATACTATTCGCTTGCTTAGAGAAGTGGAGATGGAATTTTTTCATAAGCTTTAATATGTTTTATAAATTATACAAGCTCTACTATGATACAAAATAAATTTCTACAAAGAAATAGCAGTAAATAATTAGTTTTGTACATTTTTTTGTGTACTGTAAAATATTAAACACATTATTTTATAGCTTTTTAGAGTTCAAAACTCTTTGACATGTAAGTTTTAATATCTTTGGTTTTTAGCTCATAATTTATAAAAAGTTCGTTTGCCAAAATGCCTTGACCTAAAAGCATATCAGCACCGTCTTTACATATTATATTTTTTTTATGTGCAAGTTTTAAAAACGGTGTAGTTTTTCCATAAATTGCATCAGCTACATAAGATGTATTATCTAAAAGAGACTCAATTATATTTTTTGGAGCAGGTAACTCTTCATCTTTTAGTCCGGCACTTGTTGTATTTACGACTAAATCATATTTTGAGATTTTAAAATCTTCCCAACTATAACACTTACAGCCAAGTTCTTTAAAGTAAGACAGCCTGTTTTTGCTTCTATTTAGAACGGTTACTTTTATGCCGTCTTGTAGAAATCTTGCAGCAAGTGCTTTTGCTGTTCCGCCGGCTCCGAGAATCAAGATATTTTTTTTATCTCCAAACTCTTTAATTGCAAACATAAAACCATCAGCGTCAGTGTTATAGCCTATAAGGCGACCGTTTTCATTTATAATAGTATTTACGACGCCTACTTTTGTTGCAAAACCTCTTACTTCATCACAAGCAGTATATGCCGCTTCTTTATGAGGAACTGTTATATTTGCTCCACTAAGACCAAGTGCAAAAAAAGTCTCTTTAAGTTTTGTGCCGTCTTTTAAATGGACTCTTGTATAACATGCAGGATAATCAAGATGCTTAAATACGCAGTTGTGCATAAGAGGAGAACGGGAGTGTGACACAGGATCGCCAAAAATAGCAAAAAGTTTTTTCATAGCCTTTAGTCTAAATCTTCTAGTGAATGTACTAATGCACCTAGTTTATTTTTAACTTCCAGATACTCCAACTCATTTTTGCTATCAGCCACAACACCTGCACCGGCTTGAAGAATTACTTTATCATCTTTTACCATAGCAGTTCTTATGGTTATTGCACTATCCATATTTCCATCAAACCCAAAGTAGCCTACGCTTCCGCTGTAAAATCCTCTTTTTAACCCTTCATATTCAGCGATAAGCTCCATTGCTCTAATTTTTGGTGCTCCCGTCATTGTTCCCGCTGTAAAGGTAGCCATGAAGAGATCAAACATATCTTTATCATCAGCAATAGTAGCAGTGACATCAGAGACTATATGCATGACATGTGAAAAGCGCTCGATATGCATCATATCTTCTACTTTTACGCTTCCAGTTTTTGCAACGCGACTTACATCATTTCTGCCTAAATCAATTAGCATAAGATGTTCAGAGAGCTCTTTTGGGTCATGAAGAAGTTCATATTCTAGCTCTTTATCTCTCTCTTTTGTATTGCCTCTTTTACGAGTTCCTGCAATCGGACGAAGAAGAAGTTTTCCCTCTATTAGTCTAACCATAACTTCAGGAGAAGAGCCGACTATGTTAAAATCTTCATATTCCATCAAAAACATATATGGTGATGGGTTTTTAGTTCTAAGAATTCTGTAAAAGCTAAACGGGTCAACTTTTATTTTTCTTGTAAAACGGTTTGTCATGAGTATCTGAAATACATCACCGCTTTTTATCATCTCTTTAGAGTCATCAACCATCTTGAAAAAGTGCTCTTTAGTATGTGCAAAGCTACCCTTATCGTCCCCGATATTTCTTTTCATATGGATATATTCATATGAACCTTTTAACTCATCTTCAATCATCGCAAACTTGTCACTCATCTCTTTAACGGTACTTATAAGTGTAAGTTGATGATTTTTATGAGAATATACTAATATAATCTTTGGAAGAATTAAATCCAAATCGGGAGTATTAAACTCATCTACAAGATTTTCCATAATTGTTTTAAGTTTTGGTTCAAAGACTTTGACCATGTCATAGCCGATATACCCTATAAAACCATCTACATATCCGACTTTTAACTCTGCTGAAGCTTTTTTGTAGGCTGAAGTATCTATATTTTTGTAGTAGTTTTTTAAAAAGTCAAATGGGGATTCATTTTTTACATGCTTTACGCCATTAACATCGGTGTAAAGTGTTTGATTGTTTATATATTGTACTCTCTCTCTTGCACCTATACAAATAAAACTGTAGTTTCCTTCGCTTTGTCCTGCACTCTCAAAAAGATAGGAGATTTCATTTTTAAATATAGTTTTTAGTTTTGCATAAACTGCTATTGGAGCTAACTGATCTTGGAAAAATTGTTTAGAGTAAATCAAATGAGTACCTTGTTTATATAATTGCTCCTGCAATAGGAGCATTAAGAGTTATATTTTTGTTATAAAAGCAGCGGCTTCTACAGAACTTCTAATAGGTTTTAGTGCTTTTCTAGCCTCGGATTCGCTATTAAAAGGACCAACTAAAACTTTATTAATCTCTTTAGAATTTATAGTCACTTGGTGAAACTTATATTTGTATCCTAGTTTTAAAATTGAATCAAGAAATTTTTTATTAGGTTCGTATTTTGCAAATGAGCCTACTTGTATATAATATCCGCTTGAAGCTACTGCAGGCGCAGGCGCAGGTGCTTCTTTTATTGTTGCTTTATTAGGTTTTTGCGCAACAGTTTTAGGAGTTTCTTCTTTAGCAGGCTCAGTTTTTTCTACACTTTCTGTTGCTTTGGCACTCTCTTTTATACTCTCTTCTTTTAGTTTTTGTGCAATTTTATCTAAAGAGGCATTCTCGGCAGAAGACTCTTTTACAACCTTAACTTCTTCAAAAAGAGGTTCGTCGGTAATAGTTTTTGTTTGTTTTTGCGGTTCAGGCGGAAGAGCTGCTTGAGGCAAGTTGCTTGTGCCGTTTGACGCAAGGGTGCTCATAAGCATGACAACAATAATTAAAATAACACCAAGCGTAGCCACAACCAAAATGATTTTTTTATTTCCTGCAGATGAGCTACTTTTGTTTAGTATAATATCGTTTAATTCACTTTTTTCTTCCATAACTTCTCCTCTTTAACTTATATGTTTATAATAATACCAAAAACTTGTTTATAGTGAGTGTATTTTAAATAAACACTACATATGCTTTGACCAAGAAGCACCACGTTCTTTAGAATAAACTTCATACGGTAGAGTTAAAATATTATACTCATCAGGCATATCTGCATTTGGAAACATTCTCCATTGCTTTGGCTGTTTAGCAGCTAATTTCATAGATATCATTTTTCCTAGCTGTATAGCCTCTTGTAGAGTGGTGTGTCCTTTGTGTATGTAAACATGAAGATGACCTTCTGTTTTCGTTTTATAAGCCGTGAAATTTATAAAACCCTCTTCACGAAGAAGAAGTTGTGCTTTATGATAAAAACGTTCAGGGTCTCTTCCGTTATAGTCAATAACAATATTTTCTACTTTACCGAGTTTGTTAATTAAAGAGTGAGCCACTGTTATCTCACCTTTAATATGCTGATTGATAACAGTTTGCGACAGCGCAGAATTTACTTTTTCAAACTTATTGTAAAATGTACGACCTTTAAAGAGAATCTTGTCAACTACTTCATCCCTCTTTATCCAGTAATGGTCACTAATCATTTTTATAAGTTTTAAATCCATGGCTGTCATTATTTATCCTTTAATTTAATTAATAAGTCGGTTGATTATAAATTACAAAGTTTTGAGCTAATGCTTTTAGTTCCTCTTTAACCGTTGCTTGTAAGTCAGTATTATTGATATCATCTAAAACATCGGCTATTTTATTTGCAATAAACTCAAATTCCTTCTCTTTCATTCCTCTTGAAGTAAGTGCAGGAGAACCTATTCGGATGCCTGAAGTTACAAAAGGACTTCTTGTTTCACCAGGAACGGTATTTTTATTTACCGTAATGCCTGCATTTCCAAGAGCAATGTCAGCATCTTTACCAGAAAATTCGCGATTTAAAAATGAGAGTAAAACTAAGTGATTGTCAGTTCCACCGCTTACTAAATCGTAACCTCTTTTAACCAATACTTCACCTAGAATTTTTGCGTTTGCTTTTACTTGTGCAGCATAATCTTTCCATTCAGGAGAGAGGTTATATTTAAACCCGACTGCTTTTGCAGCTATTACATGTACAAGTGGTCCGCCTTGAAGAGCTGGGAAGATTGCAGAGTTCATCTTTTTTGCTATCTCTTCATCATTTGTCATAATCATACCGCCTCTTGGACCCGCAAGAGTTTTATGAGTCGTAGTTGTTACGACATGAGCGTGAGGAAATGGACTCATGTGTTCACCTGCTACAACAAGTCCTGCAACATGGGCAATATCAGCAAACATAATTGCTCCGACCGCGTCGGCAATTTCACGGAATTTTTTAAAGTCTATCTCTCTGGCATATGCAGATGCACCGCAAACTATGATTTTTGGTTGCACTGCTTTTGCAATTTCTAAGATTTTATCATAGTTCATGCGACCGTCAAGCTCAACACCGTATGTAAAACTTGAGTAGTTTTGACCAGAAAAGCTAGGTTTTGAACCATGCGTTAAGTGACCGCCGTGGCTTAAATCCATTCCTAAAAGTTTGTCACCGGCTTTTAAAAGACCGGCATAAACAGCAGCATTTGCCTGACTTCCGGAGTGAGGTTGTACGTTTGCATAATTACATCCGAAAAGCTTACATGCTCTGTCAATTGCAAGCTGTTCGACGCCGTCCGCATATTCACATCCTCCGTAGTAACGTTTGGAAGGATAGCCTTCTGCATATTTGTTAGTAAATACAGAACCCATTGCTTCCATAACGGCTGGAAGCGTAAAGTTCTCAGATGCAATCATCTCCAAGTGGTTAGTTTGACGCTCTAACTCTTTTTCGCATAAATCAAATATCTCTTTATCGTATTCTTTTAAAAAACTCATATTACAAATTCCCTTGTAAGTTAAATATATGGATTATACAAAAAGTATAATAATAAATGACTGAATGGTATTTTGATTAAATAATTATCTCTTTAAAGTTGATTTCATAATAAAAAGTAGTTGAATTATATAACTGCTTATTGTTCGTCTTCTTGAGTATTGATAAATTTTACTATTTCATATAGTGAAGGGATGAAATCTATTTTATTGTTTTTGAAGTTTTTTTTATTTATATAAAGTGCTGTATTTTTTTCAAGCATAAGAGAGAACATAAGACCGCTTTTTAAATTATTTATATCGTATGAAAAAGTAATAATTCCCTTAGATGCACATATATTAGACAAATCTTTTATTGCTGTTTGTGAGTTTAATATATAAATAGCCGTTGCTTCGGTGCTTTGCGATATTTTTGAAAATTCTACTGTTTTTGTCTCAAATACATAATTGGAGAGAGTATTTTTATAGAGTTGCAAGAAAATATTTTGTATATTTGCTGCTGTTGTACCATCGCTCTCTTCATGGGCTATAATAAATACAATTTTATTATCTACTAACTTGTTGTTTATCTTTTTATCAAGAAGCAAAATTTTAGGAAAAACGGCTATTTGTGCTTTGATAAGCATTTCATTGTATGTATATCCATAAATAGTAACAGTTAAAGTAAAAAATAATAAAATAAATTTTTTCATTTAAAATCTTTTTACATAAGTAACCATAAAGCTTCTCTGTTCTTGAGTGTAATCATCCGGGTAAGTATCACTAGCAGATGGGTGTTTAACTTTTTGATCAAATATATTTTTTACACTTAATGTTAGACTATAGTCGTTGATTTTATTTTTGTAGTATAAAGAAGCATCGACAGTATAATAGTCACTTAGTTTTTCTCTAGTATCTTTTTGTTCCCTCTCTTTAGACCCTACATATTTTAAAATAGTGCTTATTGAAATATTGTTTTTTATATTATAAATATAGTAGCCCTTTGCCATATGTTGTGCTGCAATTGCCAACTCTACATTGTCGTTGTCTTTTCCATCAACAAAAGAGTAGTTTAGATACAGCTGATCGTTATGAGTAACGTTTCCCTTATATTCTAATTCTGTTCCATAAATATCTATATCTTTTATATTTTCATAATCTGGATGCGCCGTAGTATTGTGTATTTGTTTGCTATTGTTTAAAAAAAAGAGATTTACTTGTAGATGAGCATCGCTGGAAAATTTTCTAATATAGGCTGCTTCATAAGCATTTACATGTTCTGGTTTAAGATTTTTGTTTGTTGAAATTGCATGGTTATTTATAATAAACATCTCTTGCCAAGATGGATTTCTATCTAGTTTACTGTATATAGCTTTAAAAATATTTTGGACGTCATATTGATACACGGCAGAGATTCTCGGATCAAAATTACTATTTTGAAGTGAAGTTTTTTCATAATTAAATCCATAAGTAAAAACTAAATAATCACTGTAAGAGTACTCATCTTCAATAGTAAAAGTATAGGTATTTCGTTTGGCATCTTTGTCAAAGAATGGACGTGTTTGTGTGTAATCAACTAGCGCCGCGTTTCCGGTTGTTAAGTTTGAGAGTTTATAAAACATATCTATTGTCTCTTCATTAGTAAGTCGATAGCCTATACTTATAGTATGATTTTCAAAACCACTATATTTTAAAGAAGCTGCTTGATAGAGTGTGCGCTGTTTTGCGTAGTATTCTCCATACATTCCATCACTAAATATTGCAGTGGGGGTTTTAAAATTATCAGGAGCAACCTTAGCGTTATAATCAAATGTATCATATTTAGCACCGGCAGCAATATTAATATCGTAATCATCTATTTTTTTGTCATATGCCAGCTCAAGATAGTGGCTTGGTGATTTAAGGTAATCATTTTCTTGTGGTAACATGTAAAGATAGCCGTAACCTGCTCCTTGCTTATGATTAAGTGTTCGCGCTTTAAGAGAAAACTCTTTATACTTAAGTGTCATACCTAAAGAGTAGTTTTTTAACCATAGCGGGGCATCTGCAGAGCTTGAAAGTGGTCTGTTGTCTATAACAAAAGGAGATGAAAAACTAAACAAGCCTTGCGATAAAGCATCATATCCTGAGGATAATTTTTTGTCGTCTTGCTGGTAAAAGAAGTCGCTAAAGAGACTGAAGTCATCTTTTTTGTAAGTTTTTGTAAAGCCGCCCATTTTATAATTGTAAGATCCTGCTTTAAAAATAATTTTATCATTTTTCTCATCGCTGTTCATATCTTCAGCATATGTAATAACATTGATAGAACCTGCATATGAGTTAACCTTGTTTGTTTTACTTCCTGGACCTCTTACTACTTCTATCCGCTTTATCATCTCAATCGGCAATGATAAATATTCGGAATACCCTTCAAAAAAGAGGTTGTTTACCGATACGCCGTCAATAAAGAGTTTTGATTGACCATAAGCAAGAGGATTTGAACCTCTAAATATAGGAACTTGATTATTAAAATTGTCTGTTGCCGTATCGGCACCGGGAACTAAAGTCAATGCCTCTTTAAGGGTAGAGACACCAAGCTTTTCAAGCTCTTTTCCTTGAAATATCGATATAATGTACGGTTGATAGTGTTCGTTTAGTTTAGTTTTAGTTGCAATGTCGCCAAATAGCTCCATTTCAGAAGTAATAGATGTTATAACGTTCTCTTCTTCAGCATGCAAATGTGTAGAAATTATTGTAAAAAGTATTAGAAAAATGATAATGCTACGTTTTTCTAAAATTGATAAATGACAAATCATTTAAACCGGACTCTATAAAATAGCATTGCATCTCAACTTTTTGTATTTATTTGAAGACAATTATAGCATACTACATTTTTACATAGGCTAAATGAGTAGATATGATATAATTCATCAGACGCACCGGTAAAGTATGAAAGGGAGAGATATTTTAAATGAATATTATATATGACAAATTCGTAAAGTCACTCAGTGCTGTTTCATTGCAACGGAAGCTTCTCCTATTTATTGTTGTAGTACTCTCTTTAATAACCGCTTCTGCCGGGATGTTTATCTACAAACTTGTTAATGATACTTTTATGAAATCTGAGCAGAGGCATATTGCAATAATTGCTGAATCATTATCTGCCAAAGTAGGTGTTTGGTATTTTATAAACAGCGAAGTGGACAGCTCCAAAATGGACGAATTTTTTAAAAGTATGCTTATAGATTATAAGCTTGAATACATAGCCTTTAGAGATAAAAACCAGACACTAATATCAGAAATAAAGTCGCCAAAATATATTTTTGAGGATTCATACAACCTAGAGTATAAAAAAAGTGTTTATAGTCCTGAAAGTATTGATTCTAAAAATATAATAGGAACTGTTGAAATAGCATACGGACATCACATGTTAAAAGATTTGGCGAGTAAATATACTATTACCGGAATTTTACTTAGTGCTTTGTTGATTTTATATTTTTATCTGGAGATGCGTTTGTTAAAAGGGTTATTAATGCCACTAAGAAGGATTGCAGCAGATATTAAAGGTTATATGCCCGGAGATGTACTTAAATTTGAACTATTTAGTGAAAAAAAAGATGATGTAATATTTGAAATTGTCAATGGATTTCGTCATATGCAAAAAAATATTGATGAGGCTATAGCAGAGAAGAAGTTAAAAGAGGAGAGTGAAAAGGCTAAAGATGCTTTTTTGTTAAAACAATCAAGATTTATAGAGATGGGAACTATGATAAGCAATATAGCGCATCAGTGGAAGCAACCGCTTAATATTATTCAGTTGTGTATCACAGACTTAACAATTAAGAGTATGATGGGAGAAGTTGACTCTATATATCAAAAAAAACTTTTTAAGGAGATTGATAATCAAGTTTCATTTATGTCAAAAACAATTGATATTTTTAAAAATTTTTTAGAAGAAGATCATAAGAAAAAAAATATGGAACTATTTTCTATAAAAAAAGCTGTAGAAGATAGTATGCAGTTGTTAGATAGCATGCTTGATAAGAAGAAAATTACAATAGAAGCTAAGCTTGATGAATCATCATCTGTTTACGGCTCTATAGGTGAGTTAGAGCAGGTAATTTTGATAATAATTCATAATGCGGTTGATGCAATAATGGAAAAAAGTATAAATAGCGGTAAAATAACTATTGAGTCTGTCGCTGAAAATAAAAATTGCCTTATTAAAATTTATGATAACGGTGGGGGATTTGACCCATCATTTAGCGATAAATTATTTGATGCATATTTTACGACTAAACATAAGTCTCAAGGAACTGGACTGGGACTATTTATAGCGAAAACAATTGTAGAGATGAAATTTAGCGGTTCTATAGAAGCTAAAAACTCCAAAGAGGGTTCGCTATTTATAATTAAGCTGCCTTTACCAGAGACAATTAAAGAGTAGATAAATTCTACTCCTCTATGTGTATCGGTTTCATTGCAGGAAATAGTAAAACATCCCTTATTGAGTGTTCGTTTGTAAGTAGCATAACTAATCTATCTATACCGATTCCTTGACCGGCTGTAGGTGCCATACCATAGCTTAACGCCTCTACAAAGTCTAAATCCATCTCATGAGCTTCGTCATCTCCGCTCTCTTTTGCAGCACCTTGAGCCTCAAAACGACCAAGCTGATCAACTGGGTCATTTAATTCACTAAATGCGTTTGCTATCTCACGACCTGCAATAAAAAGCTCAAAACGCTCTGTAATATCTGGGTTTTTATCACTTCTTCTTGCAAGAGGAGATATCTCAACCGGATACTCGGTTATAAAAGTAGGATTTATAAGTTTTGCTTCGACAAATTCGTCAAAAAGTTCGCCTTGAAGCTGCCCTAAGGTCATAGCTTTGCTTACATCAATATTTTTATTAAGCAAAAATTCAATAATTTTATCTTTATCGTTTACTATCTCTTGTGGCACACCACCGATAGTATATAATGATTCGATTAGAGGGATTTCACTAAATTTACCAAAATCAACTTCCACATCCCCATATGGCAAATGTGTAGGAAGGTTTAAATGGTCAAAAAGATATCTAAAATACTCTTTTGTAATTTCTATCAAATCTTTATATGTTTTATATGCCCAGTAGAATTCTATAGATGTAAATTCTGGATTGTGTGTTGCGTCCATTCCCTCGTTTCTAAAGTTTCTATTTATTTCAAAAACAGCTTCAAATCCGCCTACAATCAGTCTTTTAAGATAAAGTTCAGGGGCAATTCTAAGGTATCTGTCAATACCAAGAGCATTATGATGTGTAACAAAAGGTTTTGCATTTGCTCCACCTGCAATCGGGTGCATCATCGGTGTTTCAACTTCCAAAAAGCCTTTGTCTTCAAAAAAGCGGCGAGTAAGAGAGATTACTTTTGAGCGAATCTTAAATGTTTTGCGGACATCTGTATTCATTATAAGATCAAGATATCTTTTTCTATATCTAATCTCTTTATCCGTTACGCCGTGAAATTTTTCAGGAAGAGGAGAAATGGCTTTTGTTAGCAATTTCAATGCATCTGCATGGAGTGAAAGTTCGCCTTGTCCTGTTACAAATGGATATCCTGAAACTTCAATAATATCACCGACTTCTATTAGTTTTTTAAAAATCTCATTATAAAAACCTTCAGGAAGATTGTCTCTTGCTACGTAAACTTGAAGTATTCCGCTCTCATCTTCAATATGAAGGAAACTTGCTTTACCCATAACTCTGAGCAGTTTTATACGTCCACTTACTATATAGTGACGTTTTTCATCTCTTTTGTTTTCTTTGTGGAAAATATCTGAATTTACATTTAAATATTTTTCAATTGTCGTATTTCTTTTAGAGTCATTTGAATATGGATTAATTCCATCTTTTTTAAGAAGTTGTGCTTTTTCAATTCTTTGTTGTATAAATTTGTTATCAAAAACCAATAGTTTTCCTTTATTTGTTTTGGCAGTTTTTACAGATACCGTAAATCTGCATAGAGTGGTCTTGCATATCAAAACCGAGTTCCTCGGCAATTTTGTGTTGTCTCTCTTCTATCTGGGCATCAACAAATTCAGTAATAGTTCCGCAAACTTTACATATGAAATGGTCATGATGATGTTTAGCACCAAGTTCATACTTTTTACCTTGCGCCCCAAAAGATAGTGATGTAACCATATCTGACTCTTCCAAAAGTGACAAAGTTCTATATACGGTTGCAATTCCTGTTTTTAGATCAGGAAACTTTTCTTGTATAAGATTGTGAAGAGATTCCGGCGTAAGATGCTCGTCTGAATTGTAAAGAGTCTCTAATATAACTTCTCTTTGAATAGTAAACTTAAGGTTATTTATTTTGAGAAGTGATTTGAAGTCTTCAAGTAACTGTTTATACTTAATAGTTTTATCATTAAAATTAGTAGTAATATTGCCCATTTTACCTATGTTCTCCATCTGATAAATTTTGTTCTAAATTTTCATTTAGTTTTGTTTTTGTCTCTTCTAATATTTTAAGAGCAGAGTTTTGAATTGTTTCTCCCATTTTCTCTTGTATTAACTCACTGCTTTTGTCTATTGTTTGATTTATGTCATCTGAAATATTAATATGGTCTAATTTCATGATAACACTCCCTGTCTCCACAAGTATTGGAAATATAAAACTGTTTTTCATAACTGAATCAATAGTTGTTTTCATAGCTTTTACATTGTATGTAGCATAAGCTATTACTGCTGCAATTAGGAAAAATTTACTTGCACTAAAGAAAAAACCTAAAAGCTTGTCAAATATGCTAAGACCGCTTAGTGAACTTAGTTTTTTAAATATAACGCCGACCCCGACCATAAAAAGCCAAAAGATTGTAAGCGTAACCAAAAAGCCGGTAAAACTTACAGCAGCGCTGTTTTCAAATTTGAAAATTAAATCACTAAGCATTTGACCGACTTTTTCTGCAACCCTAGAAGCTATAAATATACCGCCGATAATACCTAAAAGACCAAAAAGTTCTTTAAAAAAACCGTTTATAATGCCTTTTAATCCTAAAAGAAGAATTATTATAGATACTATAACATCAAAATAACTGAAACTCATTATTCACAAACCTTAGAAACCATATTTTTACCGCTGTGTTTAGAGATATAAAGAGCCTTATCCGCTCTGGATATAAGGGTGTCCGGTGTATCATCTTTAAGATATTTTGTCATCCCGATACTTGCAGTAACGGATATCTTTTCACCCATATAAATAAGATTATTTGAATTAATTAATTTTAAAAGTCTATGTGCTATTGATTCTGCTTGTTCATCAGTATTGCGGTTTATCGTAACAGTGAACTCTTCCCCGCCGAATCTAAATATTTTATCGCCTTCTCTGAGTGTTTTTTTAAGAATATTTGCTATAAAAATCAAAATTTTATCCCCAGCAATATGTCCATAGTTGTCATTAATGATTTTAAAATTATCAATATCTATCATTAGTACATGTAAAATATGCGGTGTTTTTTTATCTGAGCATACGCCCTTAAGATAAGAAATCAGAGCTCTTCTATTAAAAACTTTTGTAAGAGGGTCTAGATTTGAAGTTTGCTCCAAAACTTTAACTTTTTCAGAAAGTTCCAAAATTACATTGTTTGCTTTTTTTACTTCATCAACCATATGTGTTTGAATATCATTAAATTTAGCTGTTAAGGTTTCTAAATTTATCTGATTCTTGTCACACTCTTGCAATGTTTGTTCATTTAACTTGGTAAGCTTTCCAAACTTATCATTTGTGTTTTTATATGAGCTTAGACTCTGGTTTATAAGTTCTTTATATGAGTTGTTAAAAGCTGCTTTTGCATGTTCTATGGAGTCTATATCTTTATCGTTTATGTTTGAGACAACATCTATTGCATCTCTCAAATAATTGACGACTTGCACTTTTGTTGCTTCTTTTTCTAAATCTATACGCTCTAGAAGATTTTCGTAAATCTCTTCTACTAGTGCTTTTAAATCGGTTTTTTCCATAATTGATAATCCATAAAAAATATAGGACATTATACATTTTTAAGCATAAAAAAGAGCTTTTTTGCCATTTAATTATGTTAAATTTAGTAATCAGTACCATTTTAGGTACCATAATGTAGAATTACAAAAATTAGATTAATTATATATATTAAAAAAAGGTTTTATTATGAGTATTTGGAGTCCATCAAGTTGGAGACAAAAGCCTATTGTTCAACAGCCGACTTATCCAAACAAAGATGAGTTAGAGAGAGTTTTAAGTGAATTAAAAAATTATCCGCCGCTTGTTTTTGCGGGTGAGGCACGCTCTCTTAAGAGTCAGTTAGCTAATGTTGCAGAGGGAAAAGCATTTTTACTTCAAGGTGGAGATTGTGCAGAGAGTTTTAGTGAATTTCATGCTCAAAATATTCGTGATACCTTTAAAGCAATTCTGCAGATGGCAGTTGTTATGACATATGCAGGCGGACTTCCTGTAGTTAAAGTAGGTCGTTTAGGCGGTCAATTTGCGAAACCTCGCTCAAGTGATACAGAGACAATAGACGGCGTTACGCTTGATGCTTATCGCGGAGATATTATAAACGGAGTTGATTTTACGTCAGAAGCTCGTATCCCAAATCCGCAAAGAATGATAAAGGCGTATAATCAATCGGCTGCAACGCTTAATTTACTTCGTGCGTTTGCATCAGGAGGTTTGGCTGATTTACATCAAGTTCATCAATGGAATTTAGATTTTACTAATCAGAGTGAAATAAGTAAAAAATATGAGGACTTGGCTGAAGAGATAGGAAAGTCTTTAAAATTTATGGAAGCATGCGGGATTACTTCTAAAACACATAGAACACTGCGTGAAACAGATTTTTATACATCACATGAAGCGTTACTGCTTCCTTACGAAGAAGCTTTTACAAGAAAAGACTCTTTGACTGGAGACTGGTACGATACTTCTGCTCACATGTTATGGATTGGCGATAGAACTCGTCAGCTTGACGGGGCACATGTAGAGTATATGAAAGGTATTAATAATCCTATAGGTGTAAAAGCAGGTCCTTCAATGGATCCTGATGATTTGATTAGACTTTGTGATGTGTTAAATCCGCAAAATGAAGCAGGGCGCTTAAATATTATAGTAAGAATGGGCGCAAATAAAGTCGGTGAAGGTATGCCAAAACTAATTCGTGCAATTGAGCGAGAAGGTAAAAAAGTTGTCTGGAGCTGTGACCCGATGCATGGAAACACAATAAAGTCCTCAAATAACTTTAAAACACGTCCTGTTGATTCTATACTTACGGAGATGAAGCAGTTCTTCCAAGTTCATAAATCTGAAGGAACATTCGCAGGCGGAGTTCATCTAGAGATGACAGGAAGAAATGTTACTGAGTGTATCGGTGGTTCTCTTGTTGTAACTGAAGAGGATCTAAGTTCTCGTTATCATACTCACTGTGACCCGCGTCTAAATGCAAATCAAGCTCTTGAACTTGCATTTTTGATAGCAGATACTCTGAGGGATGCTCAAAAATAGTCTAATGCCTAAGTGCATTAGCTATTATTAATCTCCTCTTCTTTTTCTTGAATTATTAAAAGTTGTTCAACTTTTATTTCATATAGATTCTTAAGTTCTTCCAACTCTTTGGCAAGTTTTGTTATCCCTATTTTTTCGTAACACTTAGGATTTGCTAAACAGCTGTTTTTTTCATCTATTTTTCTTTCAAGTTCTTCTATCTCAAGCGGTAATTTTTCCAGAGCAATTTTTTCCTTAAAAGTAAGTTTTAACTCTTTTGGTTTGCTCTCTTTTACTTTTGACTCTGTTTTTTGACTCTCTTTTTCCATTACATGTAATTCTTTTAACTCTTTTTCAAGTTCTAAATATTCGGAATAGTTTTGGTAACTCTCTTCAATATGTTTGTCTTCTTTAAATATAAATAATTTTTTTGCAATTTTATCTACAAAATATCTATCATGACTTACGATTATTACGGCTCCGCTAAAGTTTGTTAGCTGCTCTTCTAATATATTTATAGTAGGAATATCCAAATCATTTGTAGGTTCGTCAAGTATTAAAATATCTACATTTTTTGTAAAAAGCAGAGCAAGAGCAATACGGTTTTTTTCGCCGCCGCTTAACACGCCTATCTTTTTATCCAAAAACTCTCTTGGAAAAAGAAAGTTCTTTAGATAGCCGTAAACATGCATGTCACGTCCTCGCACGCTTACACGATCACCGCCGTAAGGACAAAAAGTCTCAATTAGGTTTTTTTCATCGTCAAGCATTTCGCGATGTTGGTCAAAGTATCCTATCTGAAATTCGCCTCGTTTTATAATTCCGCTAGTTGGTTCTATCCGTCCTAAAAGAGCTTTAAGCAGAGTCGATTTTCCGCTTCCGTTTGGCCCGACTATGGCTATTACGTCTTTTTGAAGTATTCTGGTGCTAAAATTTTTTAAAAGCTCTTTGTTTCCTAGAGTTAAGCATAGATTTTCTACTTCAAATAGCATTTTTTGTCTGTTGATGCTTTTATCACGATTAAAATGTTTAGCTTCACGTTCAAGCTCAAGTGACATTGTTCTTATTTTAGAGGGATTTGTTTTAGCATCTTCTCTTAGAGACATTAAACGCTCTTTACGACCTTCATTTCTTTTAAGCCTAGCTTTTACTCCTCTTGAAAACCACTCATTTTCGCGTTTTAAGATTGTAAGCAAATTTTCATGCTGTTTTTCCAGAGTTCGCATATACTCCTCTTTTTGGGTTAGGTAGTTGCTATATCCACCGCTATACTCTCTAAGTGAACAATCTTCTACTTCAACACTTTTTGTAGCGACTCTATCAATAAAATATCTGTCATGTGAGATAAAAACAAGAGTGAATTTCTCTTTTAAAAGAAGTTCTTCCAAGAACTCAACCATATATACGTCAAGATGATTGGTAGGTTCATCAAGCAGCAAGATATCCGGTTTTTGAAGTAGTAAAGAGGCAAGGGCGACTCTTCTTTGCTCTCCTCCGCTTAGAAGCGATATTGGTTTGTTTTCATATTGTTTTAAATCAAAGTGTTGAATTACCCTCTCTATCTTATCATCTAAATTCCAAGCGTTATGATGTTCAATATATCGAGATAGCTTTTCATATTCATCAAGAAGCGGTTTGTTTTCAAAATCGTCGGCTAAGAGAATTGACAGTTCGTTATATCTCGCTTTTGCTTTGTTTAATTCGTCAAGACCTGCCTCAACAGCTTCTCTAACGCTATCGCCCTCTTTAAATTCAGGTTTTTGAGAGAGCATTTTTACTTCTAAATTTTGTCTTATTATTCTCTCTCCCAAGTCCTGCTCAAGAGTTCCGTTAATAATCTTCATAAGAGTAGATTTTCCGCTTCCGTTTTTTCCGATTATAACTATTCTTTCACCTTCGTCTATGTGAAAATTTATATCAGTTAAAATTTTTTGTGCTTCATAATGTTTTGATATGTTTAGTAGGTCAATTAGTGCCATTTTCTCTTCTGTTTATGCATTATTTTTTTAGGTTGAATTATAGTGTAAGTTTTATAAGAGTTAAGTTTGAATATAATCGAGAAGCTTTAAAATTCTAATTATGCAAGGATTTAATAATGGTAACCGTAACATCGTATGGAGCGGCACAGACTGTAACAGGTTCGTGCCATTTAGTTAAAATAGGTTCTATTGAGATATTAATTGATTGTGGTATGTTTCAAGGAGGTGTAGGTAGTGATAAAAATTATAAACCTTTTGATTTTGACCCGTCAAAAGTTAACTATCTTATTTTGACGCATGCCCATCTCGACCATATAGGAAGAGTTCCAAAATTAGTAAAAGATGGATTTACCGGTAAAATAATAGCGACTAATGCTACTCGCGATATTGCAAAAATTATGTTGCTTGATAGTGCGGGTATTTTGTATGAAGAGTTCAAAACTATGAGCAAAAAAGCCAGAAGACGCGGTGAAGAGGAGAGCGTTTTAGAACCGCTCTATACCAAAGATGACGTAAAAGCAGTTTTTGCTAAAAAGTGGTGTACTTTAGACTATTTTGAAGAACATAAATTAAAACAACATGTAAGAGTATCTCTAGGAAATGCAGGACATATCATGGGAAGTGCTTTTGTTATGATTGACTATCAAGAAGAGAACAAACATAAGCGAATGGTTTTCTCTGGTGATTTAGGTTCCCCACAGAGGCTGATAATAGATAATCCTGATAAAATAGATAAGGCAGATACGCTATTTATAGAATCAACTTACGGAGACAGGAATCATAAGCCGCTAGAGCAGAGTATAGAAGAGTTTAAAGAGGCGGTTTCGTCAACGCTTAGACAAAACGGTAGTGTAATAATACCCTCTTTTGCACTTGAAAGAACTCAAGAGATACTATGGTTGCTTCATGAGATGCATGATAACGGAGAGCTGCCAAAATGCAGAATTTTTCTTGATAGTCCACTTGCGATAAAAGCAACAAAACTTTATAATCAATATCAAATTCATTTAAATGATGAGCTTCAATATAGACAGGGAAGTGGAGAAGATCCTTTCTCATTTGCATGGCTTGAACATACATCTACAAGAGACCAGTCTATGAGAATAAACAAAGTAAAAGAGCGCTCGATAATAATTGCGGGAAGCGGTATGTGCAACGGCGGGCGAATTATGCATCATTTAAAACACAGATTGTGGAATCCAAAAAATGCAATTGTTTTTGTCGGGTATCAAGTTAAAGGAACGTTAGGGCGAAGCATAGTTGACGGTGAAAAATCTATTAAGATATATGGAGAAGATATTGTTGCAAAAGCCAAAATATACACTATAAACGGCTTTTCTGCTCATGCAGATCAACATGAGTTGATTGAGTGGATGCGCTCTATTAAAAATTTGAAAAAACTCTGTCTAATTCACGGTGAAATTGATAAAATGGAAATATTTGCAAGTGTTATCAAAAATGAGCTTAGACATGAGAGTCATATTATGGATTACGGTGTTTCGTTAAAACTTTGAGTTGTCTCATAACATAGCTCTTTGGCAGTGTACCAATCGGCTATGGCTTTATCGCTGTATTGATACTCTCTTTGTGTAAAAGGTATTACGCTGTTTCTTAGTTTTGAACGAACTATCCCCATCACTATAAAAGCTAAAACTACAGTTAATAAAGCAATAAAAAAATCATATAAATACAAACTAATAAGACCGGCCAATACAGTCGTATATTGTAAAAACACTTTTAGTAAAAACGAGACTGTTTTACACCTGTTTGAGTGGATTTTTGGTATTGGTTTTATTAACTCAATGAAATCATTTTGCATTTAAATCTATTTTACTATAAAGACATCAGTATCTGAATTTTCAAGAATATCAAAAGCAAAAAAACTGACATTTTGAGTAGCGTGAAGTACCAATAAATCAAAATTTATATCACTAATCTCCTCTTTAAAGAGTTTAGGATTTAATGAGCTTTTTATTGTAGATATAGATACTTTTGAAGTTTTTGGTAAATTTAAAGAGTTTAAAAAAGATTCTGCTTTGTCTTTTGAATTTTTTTCAATTGATGCTTTATATTCAAGAACATCATCTTCATTGAAACCGTAAGTATTAATTCTGTTATCAATCGGCAGATAATATAAATTTATAAGCTTAATATTTGAAGTTGGAAAGATATTAGCTACTTTTGTTATTGCATTTTTTGAGTTATCAGATAAATCTGATAATACTAAAATATCTTTATAAGCTAATTCATGATTGTTTTTAATAACCAATACAGGCGCTTTAGACTCTTTTACAATCTCTTTTGTATGTGAACCCATAATAAGTTCACTTAAAAAATTTGTTTCACCGCTATTTCCTATAATTATTACATCAGCATCTATAGCTTTTGCAACACTACCCACTTCAACTTTTATTTTACCTCGTGCACAGTGATAATTACTCTTATCAATAGTATCAAAATCTTTTTTTAGTTTAGCAAATCCACTCTCTTGAATGGAATCGAAGCTATGTTTTGATGAAAAAAATGACTCTTCAATTACATGTACAACATGTACTTCGCCATCTATACTCTTGACAAAACTAATCGCTTTTTCTAAAACTACAAAGCTACTTTTTGAGAAATCAACCGTTACTAATGCAATAAATTTTTTCACACTAACTCCTTAATCTAAATAACTATATATTATTGTATCTTGTATTTTACATTTAAATAGTAACAAATTATACTATACTGATAAAAGCACTTCTATTTGTTTTTAGACTAAAGAACTATTAGTCTTATTGACTAAATAGTATTTAGTCTATTTGTATTTATTAACTTTTTTTTGCTAGTATTCTTTTAAATTTTAATTTAAAGGATTAAATGATGGCAAAACATCAGTTTCAAACGGAAGCAAATCAAATATTAAATCTTATGATACACTCACTTTATTCAAACAAAGAGATATTTATTCGTGAGCTAGTATCAAATGCATCAGACGCACTTGATAAGTTAAACATGTTAGTTTTAACGGATGAAAAATATAAAGGTGTGACTTTTGCACCTCGTATCGATATCGTAGCTAACAAGGAGAACAAGACCTTAACTATTAAAGATTCTGGTATCGGTATGAACGAAGAGGATTTGATGAACAATTTGGGTACTATCGCAAAATCCGGTACCAAAGCATTTTTAGAAAATCTTTCCGGTGATCAGAAAAAAGATTCTAATCTTATCGGTCAATTCGGTGTAGGTTTTTATGCATGTTTTATGGTTGCACATAAAGTCGAAGTTACAACTAAAAAAGCGGGTGAAGAGCAGGCGTACTTGTGGACAAGCAATGGTGATGGTGAGTTTGATATAGAAAATACAACTCAAGATAACCATGGAACTACTGTTGTAATGTATCTAAATGATGATGAAGGTGAGTTCTTAGAATCATATAGAATTGAAAATATTATTAAAAAATACTCAAATCACATTCCGTTCCCAATTTTTATGGATAAAGATAAGTATGTTCCAGCTGTTAAAGATGATGATGGAAAAGAGATAGAGGCTTCTAAAACAGAGATTGAAAATAAACAGATTAATCGTGCAAATGCACTTTGGACAATTTCTAAAAATGAGATAAAAGATGAAGAGTATAAAGATTTTTACAGCTCAATTGCTCACTCATCCGAAGAACCGCTTGTATGGATGCACAATAAAGCAGAAGGTGCCATAGAATATACGACTCTGTTTTATATTCCAAGTAAAGCGCCTATGGATTTATACAGAGTTGATTATCAAACAGGTATCAAGCTCTATATTAACCGTGTCTTTATTACTGACGATGAAAAAGAGCTTATGCCGACATATTTAAGATTTTTACGCGGTGTAATCGACTCAAAAGATTTGCCTCTAAATGTCTCTCGTGAGATTTTACAATCAAACGCTATTATGGCAAAAATTAAAAATGCATCAGTTAAAAAAGTACTCTCTGAACTTGCAAAACTATCTAAAAATGATAAAGAAAAATATAATAAATTTTACTCTGAGTTTGGAAATGTACTTAAAGAGGGACTTTACAGCGATTACGGTAATCGTGAGAAAATTTTAGAACTTTTACAGTTCAATACTCTAAATTCTACTGAAAAAACAACGATTGAAGAGTTTATCAAAAATGTAGATGAGCAGAAAAAAGAGATATATTACATTACGGGTAAAGCTTCACTCTCAATGCTCAAAAGTTCTCCTTCATTAGAAAAATTTAAAGCAAAAGGCATTGATGTACTTGTGCTTAATGAAGAAGTTGACACTATTATCTTCCCTATGGTTACTGAATACAAAGAGTATAAACTAGTTCCTGCAGCAGATGCTAAATTTGAAGAGAGCCAAGAGGAGAAAGCACACGAAGAGGAAGTTGCAAAAACTTATGAAGGTTTAGCAAAAGAGCTTAAGGATATACTCGGAGAGAGTGTAAAAAGTGTTGAGACCACATCTGATTTAGTTGACTCTCCTGTTAAATTAAAAGTTGATAAAGATGATCCGTCTTACATGATGGCTCAGATGATGAAGCAGATGGGACAAGGCGGTTACACTCCAGAACCTGCACCGATTTTACAAATCAATCCAAAGCATGAATTGATTATAAAATTAAGAGATTCAGCTGATCAAAATTTAATTAATGATGCAGCACATGTACTCTTAGACCAAGCAAAGTTGTTTGAAGGCAGGGAACTTGAAGATACGGCTGATTTTATTGCTAGATTAAACAGAATAATTGCAAAAGCTATATAGAGATTCTTATTGTTTATTATGAGTGCATTTGTAGCACTCATAATTGTTTAAATAAATTTTTTTATAGTTGATTATGATATAAAAGATAATTATGATATTTTATATCTATGAATAATGAGCAAAATGAAAACTTCAAGCTACAAAATATTGAACTAAGTAACAACATCAAAAGTTTGCTTCGTGATAGCGACTCTTTTATTATAAAAAATTTTAAACATTTAAAAATATCAGACTACAGCTACAAAATAGATGAAGCAATCAAAGAACTATTCTTAGATGAGAATATTGTTTGTGGGCTTATTGAAGATTATATTATACAAATTTTAAAATCAAAGATAGACTTTTATAAATATATTGATGAATTGAAAGAGGATTCTCTTAATGGTAAAATTTTAGATTACACAAAAATTAAAGATTTAGCCCATAAAAATTTGGGTGTTGCGAGGAATCTTCATATAGAAGATGCTCAAATATTGTTAAAAGAGATTATGAACAAAGAAAATTTAGATTATCTAAAGTTATGCGCTAAAGCTTTGGAAATATCTGTAATCAAGTTAAATCCACAATTTGCTTATGAAACTTTAAAGTTGATAGAAGTTAAAGACTCATTATAATAATCTATTCTTTAATAGATTTCGATACTTTCTCAAGCAAGTTAGTTGGTTTTTTAAGATATGTAGGCTCACTGTTGGTTGCCGGTACGATAAATGCAAGTATAATAAATAAAAATGAAAAAACAATGCCTGTTAGAATAGCAAGCATAAGTTTTAGTTTAAAATTATTCATTTGTGTACGCCTAATCTAAATTATTTACTTGATTAGTAGTCATGTATATCCAAAATTCTTTGTGTGTATATCCTTTGTTAAGAAAAAATATCTGTAAAACGGCAACTCTATAAAGAGTGACTATCATTTTTGCGAACGGTATAAAGAGACTAAGACTGACAAGCAACGACTGTTCCTTATCTCCTTTGGATTTAATCATCTCCTGAATACCTATATTTTTACTAAGATATATTCCAAAAAATATAGAAAAAACAAAATTAAGTATAAGACCAAATATAAAATATGCTATAAAATCTTGCTCGTTCATTCCAGCAATCATAACTTTGCTCCTTTTAACTATGTTGTTTAATTTTTTAGAGGATTTTAACTAAATTAAACTTTTCAATTCATAAGTTTTTATTTTATCTTTAGTAAAAAATGTTCCAAAAGGTACAAGTGAAGCAATAAAAAAAACAGTACTTCTTTTAATAGACCATTTTGCTTCACCCCAAGCTTTTATAAGATAATAACAAAACATTATAAAAAGTATTCCGTGAATCATTCCAACAATTTTTACAGCCAGTGGAATTCCAAAAAAATATTTCATGGGCATAGCAATAAATAGAAGTATAAGATATGAATACCCCTCTATCGTATTTATCTCTGCAAATCTTGTAACATTAACATTTTTCATGCATATCCCTATTTTTTACTAAGAATTATATAATCAAAAAGTAACAATTTAATAATTTTTTAAAATAATAAGAAAGGCAGAATGGTTTTTTTACCTTTTTTATACTACAATACCGCGAAACATGAGAAAAAGGGTATATTATAATGGAAACTAACCTTGTAGTAGAGGGCTTTAAATTTTTAGTTATCGGAATGGGAACCGTATTTTTGTTTCTTGCGTTTATGATATTTATGATGGGTATTATGTCAAATATTGTGCATAAATTCTTTCCTGAAGTTCAACCAAAATCGGTTTCTTCAGCTCAAAATACTCAAGATGCTCAAAATAACCAAAAAAAAATAGTCGCAGCTATTACGGCGGCAATTAAACATCATAGAGAAAGTTAAGGATTAGCATGGCTAAAAAATTTATAGATATAATGGATACAACCTTTAGAGATGGTTTTCAGTCAGTTTTTGGCGGTCGCGTTTTAATGAATGATTTTTTTCCTGCAGTTGAAGCGGCAAAAACTGCAGGAATTACGCATTTTGAGTTTGGCGGTGGCGCTAGATTTCAATCTCTTTATTTTTATTTAAGAGAAGATGCGTTTGAGATGATGGATAGATTTCGTAAAATTGTAGGACCAGATGCAAATCTTCAAACGTTAGCTCGTGGTGTAAATACGGTAATGTTAGATACCGGTTCAAAAGAGTTAATAGATTTACATGCAAAAATGTTTAAAAAACACGGTACTACGACTATTAGAAATTTTGATGCATTAAATGACGTTGAAAATCTAAAATATTCTGGAGAGAGAATAACTCATCATGGGTTAAAACATGAAATTACTGTAACTATGATGGATTTACCTCCAGGATGCTACGGTGCCCACACTGTAGAATTTTATGAGAAAACACTTCGTGAAATATTAGATAGCGGCATACCTTACAGCAGCATCTGTTTTAAAGATGCATCCGGCACTTCAAGTCCTCAAAAAGTTTTTGAAACTATTCAAATGGCTAGACGTTTAATTCCTGAAGGAACACATTTAAGACTTCATACTCATGAAACTGCAGGAGTTTCTGTTGCAGCATATATGGCTGCACTTGAAGCAGGAGTTGACGGTATAGATATGGCTGCAGCACCTGTTAGCGGTGGAACAAGTCAGCCGGACATACTGACTATGCTTCATGCTACAAAAGGTATGGATTATGACCTTGGCGGACTTGAGATAAATAAAATATTAACTTATGAAAAAGAGTTACAATCTTGTCTATCAGACTATTTTATGCCTCCTGAAGCAACAATGGTTTCTCCGATTATTCCATTTTCTCCAATGCCTGGCGGTGCTTTAACTGCAAATACTCAAATGATGCGTGATAACGGCATTATGGATAAATTTCCTGAAGTTATTGCTGCAATGACGGAAGTTGTTGAAAAAGGCGGTTACGGAACATCTGTAACGCCTGTTTCACAGTTTTATTTTCAACAAGCATTAAATAACGTTATGCAAGGACCATGGAATGCTATTGCACCAGGTTATGGAAAAATGGTGCTTGGATATTTTGGTAAGACTCCTGTCTCACCTGATCCTGAAATTGTAAAAATTGCTTCAGAAAAACTAGGATTAGAACCTACTACGGAGAAGGCTCTTGATTTGGCAAATGCAGATGAGAGCAAGTCTTTAGCTACTTGGATAAATAGGCTAAAAGAGGAAAATATCGAAATAACAGAAGAGAATATTTTTATAGCAGCAGCTTGTCAGGATAAGGGTATCGCATTTTTAAAAGGCGAAGGCGAATTAAATGTTCGTAAAATATCGAATATGAAAAAAGAAAATGAAAAAGAAGAAGGACGTGGAAGTATGGGAAGCGGAAATTATACTGTAGTGGTAGATGGTCAAAAGTTTAGTGTTCAAGTAGCAGAAGGTGATGCAAACATTCAAGTTACTGCAGTTGAAGGAGAAAGCGTATCAACACCGTCTCCTGTAAAAACATCAGGTAGCGTACTTGATATAAAAGCACTTTTACCGGGTAGTGTTTGGAAAATTGTAGCTAATCCGGGGCAAAGTGTGAACGAAGGTGATGTGATTATGATTTTAGAGTCTATGAAAATGGAGATAGACATAGTAGCACCAAAAGGCGGTGTTGTAAAATCTATTAATGTTGCTACAAATGATAAAGTAGTTGAAGGTCAAGTTGTAGCAGTAATAGGATAAATATATGAGATTCTTTGTAATAAAACTAATTGCACTGCTTATGTTTTTAACTTTAGGCAGTATTAATGCAAGTGAGCAGGGGGTTTCTGCCCAATCTTCTACTCATAAAGAAGAGACTTATAAAACTAGACCATTTTCTGAAATGATAAGTGGATTTTTAGAATCTACCGGTATAAATGCTCTTGTTAATCCAAACCCTGATGAATTGGATTCTCATGGTAATAAAATGAGTGATTTTCATAAGTCTTGGGGTAGAGTAATAATGATTCTTGTTACATTTTTACTTTTTTATCTCGCAATTGCAAAAGGTTTTGAGCCTTTGCTTCTGCTGCCTATAGGTTTTGGTGGACTTTTGGCAAATATTCCAATTGCCAATATGGCTGGTCCAGACGGATTTTTAGGAATAATTTATCATATGGGATTGTCAAATCAACTTTTTCCAATTTTAATTTTTATGGGTGTCGGTGCAATGACTGACTTTGGTCCATTGTTGTCAAATCCTAAAACAGCGCTTCTTGGCGGAGCTGCACAGTTTGGAATATTCGGAACATTGGTTGGAGCAGTTGCTCTTGCACAATATACGCCGTTTTTTGACTTTACTTTAAAACAGGCTTCTGCTATCTCTATCATAGGTGGAGCTGATGGTCCAACATCAATTTTTATAGCTACCCAACTTGCGCCCGAGCTTCTTGGTGCAATTGCAGTAGCTTCTTATTCATATATGGCAATGGTTCCGATTATTCAACCTCCAATTATGAAAGCGTTAACGAATGATGCCGAGAGAAGAATAAAAATGAGTACCATGAGACATGTATCTCGCTTAGAAAAGCTAGTTTTTCCAATTATGGTTCTAACTCTTGCTATTTTGGTTTTACCTGATGCTACGCCGCTGATTGGTGCGTTTATGTTTGGTAATTTTCTAAAAGAGAGCGGTGTGGTTGATAGACTTTCAGACACAATGCAAAATGCTCTTATCAATATAGTAACTATATTTTTAGGTTTAGCAGTAGGTTCTAAACTTGCATCTGACCAGTTTTTAGTCGCTGATACATTGGCTATTTTAGCACTTGGTATTATTGCATTTTCAGCCGGTACTGCCGCAGGTGTTATTATGGCAAAAATAATGAATATGTTTCCTGGTAATAAAATAAATCCATTAATTGGTTCAGCAGGAGTTTCTGCAGTTCCTATGGCTGCTCGTGTATCTAATAAAGTAGGTATGGAATACGATAGAAATAATATGCTTTTAATGCATGCTATGGGACCAAATGTTGCAGGTGTAATCGGTTCTGCAGTTGCTGCGGGTGTCCTTATTTCACTGTTTCAATAAATTATATCTTTCTTACATGTTATATTCCCTTCTTGGGAATATAAATTTAAATCTCTCTTAAAGTTACTTATATGCTGTAATGGTTATCTATTTGTGAGTTAATATCAATTGATTTAAATTCACGGATAAGCTCAATCTGGCGATGAGCTAAGTATTCTCTTAAATTATTTATATTTTTGTTATTAAGTTCATATAATAAAACAATATTATAATCACGTTTATTTTCATCAATTCTATACACGGATGCTTCAATATTGCTAAAAGAGAGTGGTTTACCTTTTAATTTCAAGCTAATGAACATTTTGATTTTTGTGCCAATTTCTATTCCTGCGGGTAGGGCATTGATTTTTAGTTTTACTGACACTTCAGATATGTCCATAATATAAGTATCACCTGGAAATTTTATATTTTTATAATAAAGTGTAGATACATGGTTTGCATCAGGCTCTAAGCGAATATATTTTCTATCAGCCGCACTTCTTGATGCAAAAGAGATGTCATCAATAATTATAGTCTGATTATCAGAATCAACATTTTTAATAGATTTACATATAACATCTTTTGGGAATACTTCAGAAGTAACCGTCATTAGCTTTGCTAGACGTATAATCTTTAGTTGAGTATTTACTGTTTTTAATGTAAAATTTTCATTATTAATATCCACAATAACGGCAGGATTGACTATAGTCAGTCCTTTATAAAAATTGTGTATTTTAACTTCGGAGGAGTTTTCTTTTATAACTCTTAATAGAGATAAAATAGACATTTTATCTTTGGATGTTGCATCATGTTTTGCTGCATCTAAATCAAAAAGGGCCATTAAATTTAATTCTGTAACATCGTCAAAAGAGAGTATATAATGTTTATCTCTTTCAGGTATTTCACGAAGCTTCAATATTAGATGTCTTTTTTCACCCTTGTAATTTTCAATTTTAGTATGAAAGAGTCTGCCTGGGTTTTCTATTGCGGTATCTACCCATGTTGAAGATGGAGTTGAATATAAAAACTCTTTATGTTCAAGCAGTAATTTATCAATATTTTTGTATTCATCAATAAATTCATCCAGATTAGAAATGCCAAAAAATTCATTAAAACGTTTATTTACTAATATAAATTTATTATTGTGCATCATTATAACTATATTATTTTGATAATTAAAAATGTTTTGAAGCTGTGTTAAAAAAATATCACCATCTTCTTCTTTGTTGATAGATATCAGAGTGTCGTAAAGAGCATCCATAAGCTCAGGAATTTTTATAGGCTTATGTAAATAACGAAAAACAGATAGATTGATTGCCGTATAAAGATCCTTTTTTTCATCATAAGCAGAAAGAATAATAACTTTACATTTTGGCTCAACGGCTTTAATCTTTTTCATCATCGTAAAGCCGTTAAGCTTTGGCATATTAATGTCTGTTATAACAATTTTTGGTCTATTTTTAATGTATTCCTTATAGCCCTCTTCACCGTCATGTGCTATATATACTTTTTCAAAAATTTTACTTAAAAGAGTATGCATATTTTTTGAGAGACCTTCATTGTCCTCAACATACAAAATGCCAATTTCTTTTGAGAGGCTTTTTATTGCTTCTATTCGTTCATTCATACTATTGTTTTATTTTAAAGTATTTTAAGCGTTCATAATTTCTATAATTAAAGGAATTATATTTTGACTCTTTGTTTTGGCTATAAATCCGTCTGCTCCTAGAACTTCAGCTTCTCTTTTATTGTTTTGGCCTGTCATAGAGCTATTTACTATTATAGGTATATTTTTTGTCTTTAAATTATTTTTTAAGATTTTAACAACGGTAAAACCTGACATTTCAGGCATCTCAATATCAGTAATGATTGCAGGTATATTTGAGCAACTATCACCTAGCGACTCTACATAATCTATAAGTTGTTTTCCGTTCTCAAATATTTTTATAGATAAATTTGCATTATCAAAAATTTGTTTTAAATGTTTTTGTGCAGTTTTTGAATCTTCAGCAATTAGTACTGTTCCGTTTTTTAATTTACTAGGTATTACTATATCTTTTAAATTAGCTTGTGATTCAAGTATATTTACCATAGCATGAGGAATAACGTCTGCAAGCAACTTTTCATAATCTAAAACAAGACAAAGACTTCCATCTTCAAGTCTAGTATCGTTAATAACAACGTTGCTATCTCCGACTCTATAGCTATCTGGGGCATGCATCTCATTCCAATTTTTCTTTACTACTCTAAAAGCAGACATAATTCTAAGACCTATTGTAACACCGTTAAAATCACAAACAAGAATATTTGATTTTTTAATCTCTTCTTTTGTTAACGTCACTCCAAGCCATAATGGAAGATTGAGTATAGGAATTTGCATTCCGCGAAGAACTATAGTACCTTCAAGCATGTTATGTGAAGATGGTATCTGAGTCATAAAATGGTTTTTTGATTCTACGACCTCACGTGTTTTAAAAACATTAATAGCATAATAAGCAGAATCAGTTTTATTACTAATTCTAAATACTAGAAGCTGCACCTCATTGTTCTTTGCTAAATTTGTAGCGGCATCAACTTTATCTAAGACAGACATTTCAACCCTTTAATGAATACTTGCTTAATGGTACCAAAAATATAATGAATTATGATTGAATGTTAATAATGAAATGGTAAAATATCCATAATTATAAATAAGGGAAACCTTAGTGAGGGTGTTATTAATGAAAGTTATTGCAATTATTTTGCTGATGTTTAGTTTTTCGTATGCCAAAGTGTATTATGCCAAGGTGGAGCCGATTGAAGTAAGAAGCATATCCTCTAATGTTTCAGGGTTGGTGGTTTATGCAAATGAAAATCTTATAGGCAAGAAGCTTTCATTGGAACCTTATATACAAATAGATTCAGAAGTAGATGAAAAAGACCTTGTTTTGACAAAAGAGAAGTTAGTATATCTTGAAAATACTATAGAAACTAATCAAGCTATTTTAATTAATTTAGAAGATTCACTAGCTAAAAAAAGAGAAAACTATAAAAAAATAGAGCCTCTGAAATTTAAATCATCTGTTGAAAAAGATAGGGAATTTTATGATTTGATAACAAGTGAAAACTTATATCTAAATACAAAAAAAGAGGTACAAAGTTTAAAAATTCAAATAGCAGATTTAAAGTTAAGAAAAATTCAGCTTGAGAGAAGTATAAAAGATAAAAATATAGTAGCACAAAATTTTGTTCTTTATGAAATGCTTGTAAAACCCGGTCAAGTAGTAGGTGTTTCAACTCCTTTGGCTAAAGTAGCAGATACGTCTAAAGCATTGCTTACGGTATATTTAGATGAACCGGATGTTGTTAATGCTAAGAAAAGTATTATTTATATAGACGGCGAGAAAACTTTATATCAAGTTTCAAGAGTTTTAAATATTGCTGATGGTAAAAATATATCAAAATATATGGCTCAAATAATTATAGATTCTCCAGCGCTTTTCTCAAAACTTGTTAAGGTAGAGCTAAAGAATGAGTAATATTACGGCATGTCCGCTAGACTGTTATGATGCATGTGAAGTAGTTTTTCAAGACGGAGTGTTAAAAGGTTTAAAAAGCGGATATACAAACGGTTTTTTATGTCCGCATTTAAACCATTATGAAAAATTTTTATCTATACAAAAACCGAGATACAAAGGTAATGAGATAAGTATTGAAGAAGCTCTTCTAATACTAAAGGAGATGATATACTCATGCAATAAAAATGAGGTATTACATTATAGAGGAAGCGGAAATTTTGCTTTGATGCAAGAGGTGACCGACCATTTTTTTGCTTTATACGGTGCTTTTTTAACTGATGGGACTTTATGCGACGGTGCAGGTGAAGCCGGAATAATACAGGGTAGAGGCAGTAATAAAAATATGCCTATAACCGAGGTTGAAAAATCAGATGTAGTAATATTTTGGGGTAGAAATCCGCATACTACATCTAGTCATATTTTACCGCTTATAAAAGATAAAACTATTATTGTTATAGACCCTATTAAAACAAAAATAGCTAAAATCGCAGATGTTCATATCCAATTAAAACCGCATACGGATATTTTTTTAGCCATGATGCTTAGTCGCTTCTTGCATATTGAAAATGGTTGTGATTTGGATTTTTTAAAATCACATGCAAGTGAATTTGAGGATTATTATGAACTTACGCAAGGCATAAGAATAAAGGCAATTCTTGAACATATGGATGTGTCTTTGGGTCAAATCGGAGATGTTCTTAGGTTGGTAAAAGATAAAAAAGTTGCAATTGTATGCGGTGTCGGAATTCAGAAATATAGTGACGGAGCAGACGTTATGAGAGCAATAGATGCCTTTGCGGCCATGCTTGGTCTTTTTGGGAAAGAGGGGTGCGGTGTCAGTTATCTTGGTTCATCAAGAGAAAATATCACTTCGCCTTTTAATAAAAATGCCACAAGGGTATCTAAAGTCAATACTGAGTTTAGCGACTATAAGACAGTTTTTATTCAAGGTTCAAATCCTATTGCGCAAATGCCTGATTCATT
Organism: Sulfurimonas sp. RIFOXYD2_FULL_34_21; assembly: GCF_001830805.1. Classification (NCBI taxonomy): domain Bacteria; kingdom Pseudomonadati; phylum Campylobacterota; class Epsilonproteobacteria; order Campylobacterales; family Sulfurimonadaceae; genus Sulfurimonas; species Sulfurimonas sp. RIFOXYD2_FULL_34_21. The sequence goes on along the minus strand of NZ_MICH01000015.1, from coordinate 297,040 downwards.
AAGGGTTAGAAAATCTATTTCACATGTACAAAACGTAGTTTATTTTGGGTTATACGAGAACGAAACAAGCGAAATAGCAGATTTAGTTATACCTGCAAAAAGCTTTTTGTATAAAAATGACGTAAGAACTTCATATTCTCACAATAAGATGTCGTTTATGCCAAAAGTTGCCGATAGTGATGCGGGAATAAGCGAGTATGATTTAAGTGCTTATCTGTGTAAAGAATTTGGAGTTGATATTGAAAGTGAAGAGTTTTATATAAAGCATTTTAAAAATTTTGCAATCCAGAAAATTGACGGCTCATGGTATGTTGAAGGCAGAGATGATGTACCTTATAAAGAATGTTTTGACACAAAAACAAAAGAGTTTGTTTTTTTAGATGAACTAGACTCAAAGATAGACGAAGATGATGGCTTTTATCTTATTACATGTAAGAGTCAAACAAGCCTAAACTCTCAGTTTAACCGCCAAGAGCATGTTTTTCTTAACAGCTCTTTAGGCTTTAATGAAGATGAGATAGTTAGTATTGTTTCTGTTAATGGGAGTGTTGAGTTGAGAGTTAAACATAACGATAATCTGCGTAATGATTGTATTTTGATTTATAGCGGTACAAAAGGCGTAAATAATTTAACGACTTCAAAGCACTCATTAAGCTCAAAGAGTGCAATATTTCAAGAAAACAAGGTAGAAATTAAGAGATGAATAATATAGTTGATTTAGATAAAAAATATGTTTTGCCGACCTATGCAAGAGCCGACGTTGAATTTGTAAGCGGAAATAACGCAAGACTGGTTGATGCAGAAGGTAAAAATTATATTGATTTTGCTTCCGGTATAGCTGTTGTTAGTGTCGGACATGCAAACAAACGAGTAAATGATGCTATTTGTAAACAGCTCTCAAACATAACGCATACATCAAATCTTTACTACATAGCCCCTCAAGCACGAGCGGCACAAAAAATCGTTGAAGCAAGCGGATACGATATGATGTGTTTTTTTGGAAACAGCGGAGCAGAAGCAAACGAGGGAGCTATAAAGATAGCTAGAAAATTCGGCGAAAAAGACGGAGAGGTAAAAAGATATAAAGTCATAACTCTTCAACACTCTTTTCACGGAAGAACAATTACGACCGTAAAGGCAACAGGTCAAGAGAAAATGCATAACTACTTTGGACCGTATCCTGACGGATTTGTTTATGCAGATAATATAAATCATGTAGAATCTCTGGTTGATGAGCATACATGTGCTGTTATGATAGAGCTTGTTCAAGGTGAGGGCGGAGTTCAGCCTCTTGATAAAGATGATGTTCAGAAGCTGGCAAAATTTTTAAAATCAAAAAATGTTCTTTTAATTATCGATGAAGTTCAAACGGGAGTCTATAGAACAGGAAAGTTTTTAGCATCAAACTATTATGGTATCGAGCCTGATGTCGTAACGCTTGCAAAAGGGCTTGGCGGCGGAGTTCCAATAGGTGTTGTTATGACAACTCTAAAAGATGTTTTTAGTGCGGGAGATCATGGTTCTACGTTTGGCGGAAATTTTTTAAGTACGACGGCTGCATGTGAGGTAGTTGATATTTTAAATGAGATGAATGAAAGCGGCGAACTTCAAAACGGTATAGACTATTTTGATAGTGAATTGGAGAAGTTTTACACTGCTCATAAAGATATTTTTACGTCAAAAGTCGGTATTGGAATGATGTGCGGTCTTCGCGCAAAAGATGCTGATACGCTTACAAAAGTTATCTCAAATGCAAGAGAAGAGGGAGTTATAGTTTTAAAAGCAGGGCGTGATACGCTTAGACTTTTACCTGCCTTAACAATTACGAAAGAGGAAATAGATGAAGGTTTTAAATCCCTTAATCGTGCTGTCTCTTCTTTGTAGTTCGCTACTACTTTCAGATGAAAAGTTAGATAGTTATATCTCAACAAACAAAAAAGAGCAGTTTGATTATGATTATAAAAAAAATGAAGCCGAGAGTTCAAAACTTCGTGATTCGTGGATTGCTCCTTTAAATTTAAACTACGGATATACAAAAAGCGACCCTTATGGAAGTGAACAGACAGCAGAGAGTGCTGCTATAAGAATGGATCAGCCGATTTTTCAAAGCGGCGGAATTTATTATGGCATTAAATTTGCACAGGCATCTAAAGTTTATGCCAACTATTCGATTGACGTTGTTAAAAGAAAGTTGGTAAAAGATGCAATTTCACTTTTGATGCAGATTAAACAGATGAATCTTAAAATAAGCAAACAAAATTTAGTAATTAAAAACTCTGAGATTAACCTTGCACAAAAGAAAGAGGACTACTTAAACGGACAATTGGATTCAGGTTTTTTAAATAGTGCAATTATAGATAGAAATGTTGTTGTACAAGCGCTTTATGATATACAGACAAATAAAGAGAGGCTTATTTCAAAATTTCATGTTATTAGTGATATTGATTATGAGAGTGCATTTATACCGAATCTAAAACTTTTAACAAAAGAGCAGTTCTTATCTAATAATATAGTTATTAGCTTATCAGATAGCGAGTTAAATAAAAACAGATATGCAGCTGATGTAACCGTTGCAAAATATCTTCCAAAAGTTAATTTTGTTTCAGGATACAATTGGAGCAAAAGCAATAGTCCGTTTCAGTTTGGCTCAAATGAAAAAAACTATTATGATTTTGGATTTAAAGCTACAATGCCGTTTGATATAAATACATTTAGAGATGTAGAATCATCAAAAATAAGCTATTTGAAGTCTGAGCTTATGATTGAAGATAAAAAAAGAGAACAGATAGCTATTTTTGAACAAGTCATGCAAAATATAGAAAACTTTGAGAAAAAAAAGCAGCTTAGTGTTGAAAACCTAGAGTTGTATGAGATGTTATTATCAGATACACAACAGCTATATTCTGCAGGATATAAAACTAAGTATGATGTTGAGTTGTTGAAAAATTCCGTTGAAATTCAAAAAAGTGATATAAATATTTATGAGATAGATAAACAACTTGAACTGTTAACTCTGTATGAAATGTATAAAGATGAACTTTAGCGAGTATATGAGTGAGTGGCTATATGGCAAAAACGGTTATTATACTACTTATAAAAATATAGGAAAAGAGGGCGATTTTTATACCTCTGTAAGTACCAGTAAGTTTTTCGGCGGAACAATTGCCAAGCATATTATCTCATTGGTTGATGAAGGTTTCTTATCACATGACGGTGTTGTATGCGAAATAGGTGCTCATCACGGATACTTCTTAGCCGACGTTATAGAGTTTATATATACTCTTAGACCTGCGCTGCTTTCTACTTTAAAGTTTGTAATAATTGAGAGATTTGATTCGCTTCAAGAGTTTCAAAAGAACTATTTTAAAGAGAGTTTTGGCGATGCCGTATCTCTAACGCACTATAAATCACTTGATGAGTTAAGATGTGAAAATGCTTTTTTTATAGCAAATGAGATATTTGATGCATTCCCTTGCGAACTTTATTATAAGGGCAAAACAGCGAGAGTTGAAGGGCATACGATTGAGTTTGATGTAGAAAACGAATCGGTTAAAAATAAAGCTGATAAATATCATAAAGACAGAGGTGAAATTGCCGTCGGATATGAGGAGTTTGCTTTAAGCATGGCTTCTACATGTAATAAGTTTGAGTTTATGAGTTTTGACTATGGAGAGATGCTCTCTCGACCTGATTTTTCTATAAGAGTTTATGCAAAACATGAAGTTATTCCTTTTTTTGATGAAAATATTAAAAGAGATGAGCTGTTTTCAAAGTCTGATATTACCTATGATGTTACATTTGAACATGTAAAAGATGCATTTATTCAAGCCGGAGTAGAATTTATAGAGCTTAAAGCTCAGATGAGTGCGCTTGTAAATATGGGAATCTTAGAGTTATTAGAAATACTGAAACAACATGTACAAGAAAATATTTATAAACAAGAGCTTGAAAAGGTAAAAATATTAATACTGCCTAACTTTTTAGGCGAACGTTTTAAAATGATAAGATTTAGAAAAAATTAATATTTTTATCAACCATTTTTTGTCAACATTTCAACTGCTTTTTTTGCTAAAGAAGGAAAAGTCGTAAGCTTTCCGCCATATACATGTAATATCTTATTTTGTCCGATATAATGCAAATCCAGTTTATACTCTCTAGACATACGAGTTGGGTCTTTTTGGCTTTTTATAAGAGGTCTTACGCCGATATATACATCTTTTATATCTTTTCTTTTTAACTCAGTTTTTAGATATCTGTTGCTCTCTTTAAGCAGATACTCTATATCTTCATTATTTATTTTTATATCGTCTATTTTTGACTCTTCGCTTCGCTCGGTTGTACCTATAAGAGTTGTATCTGCTTGTGGAATAATAAAAAATACACGTTTGCTTGTTGTTTCTAATATAAGCGGATTTGGAACCAGAACTTTATCTATGACAATATGAATACCGCTGAGTTTTTCTATAGTATATGATGAAGGCAGATTAAATTTTGTATTTATCTCATCAATCCATGCTCCTGCTGCATTGATAAGCAGGTTTGTTTCAACTACCCCTTTATCTGTTGTCAATCTGATTATGTTATTGTCTAAAAAAAGTGTTTTTATTTCTGTCTCTTCAACTATTTCTACTTTGTTATCTTTAGCTTGTTGCGCTATTTTATTTGTAAGGGCATAATCATCCGTTTTTGCATCAAAGTATCTAAAAACCGCTTTTAAATTATCTTCTTTAATGTACTTAAACTCTTTAGTAAAATCTTTTATTGATACTGCAGATGCCTTTTGTCCGTGCTTTGCAAAAAAACTGTAAAGCCATAATCCAAAACGTATCATCCATATAGGGCGTTTGGAATTTTGATATATAGGGAGATAAAAACTGCAAAGTTTGACTAAATCCGTATAGGTCTCTAGTAGATATTTTTGATCACGCAGAGCTTCTCTTACAAGAGCAAACTCAAAATGTTCAAGATAACGAAGTCCACCGTGTATTAGTCTTGATGAGTGAGATGAAGCCCCGTATGCAATACGGTTTTTTTCAAGTACAAGTACGGTTTTGCCAACTGCTGCCAGCTCTTTTGCAATTGCAACGCCGTTGATACCTGCTCCAATAATAACAACATCATATTGAGTTCTCATTTTATTATAAATTACTAAGTACTCTTAAAAACTCTTCAGGTCTGTTTGAACTGGCTATTGCAGTTTCTTTTGTTATAATATTTTTTCTCAGCAGAGTCAAAAGCTGATCATTTTGAGTAGTCATGCTTGTCTCGTTTTGGTTTAATTGCATTTGAGAGTAAATTTGATGAATTTTATCTTCTCTAATTAGATTTTGAATAGCAGGGTTTGTTATAAGCACCTCTTGCGTTGCAACTACGCCGCCGCCTATTTTGGGCATGAGTGATTGCGAAACTACACTAATAAGCGAAGATGCAAGCTGTGCTCTTACTTGAGACTGCTCTCCTGCATCAAAAACATCAATAATACGGTTTATTGTTGAAGGCGCCGAATTTGTGTGTAGTGTCGCAAAAACTATATGACCGGTCTCGGCAGCGGTTAGTGCTGCTTCAATTGTCTCTTTATCTCTCATCTCCCCGATTAGTATAACATCAGGGTCTTGTCTTAGAGCAAATTTTAAAGCTGTTGCAAACGATTCCGTATTTGCTCCTACTTCTCTCTGAGAAAAAAGAGATTTTATATTTGTGTGTATAAACTCAACGGGGTCTTCTATGGTAATAATATGCTTGCTTTTTGTTAGATTTATTTCATGTAACATTGATGCAAGAGTTGTTGACTTTCCGCTTCCGGTAGGTCCTGTTACAAGAATTAATCCTTTCTCTTTTTTGACTAGCTCTTTAAATATAGGATTATTATTAAATTTTGCAAGTGGCGGTATCTCTATTGGAATCATACGAAAAGCACAAGCAATACCGGCTATCGTTCGATAGTAGTTTGCACGAAAACGACCAATATCTTCTAACTCAAATGAAAAATCAAGTTCGTTTTTATCTTCAAATATCTTTTTTTGCTTGTCCACTATAAGTGCATAAGCCATCTCTTCGACTTCTTTGGCGGTTAAAACCGGAAGATTTAAAGGTTTTAATGACTTATCGATTCTTATTTGCGGTTCACTTCCCGGAACAAGGTGCAAATCTGAAGAGTTGAAGTGTAAAACACTCTTTAACAATTTTTTAATATCAATCGGCTGTTTTGTTTCACTATTCATAATAAAGAGCGTTATTCAATAATTTTAGGAACTATAAAAAAGTGATCTGCACTCTGCGGTGCATTTTTAAGAATGCTGTCGTTTATTTGAGTATCGCAAAATGCGACGTCTTCTCTTGCAAAGGTTGCTTCATCACTCATAGCAAATTTGTCGTCCACATTATCCGTATTTAATTCACTTAAATTATCTACAAAACTGACTATTTCAGAAAGTTGATTTATAATTTCTTCTCTTTTATCCTCTGAAACTTTTAAAAATGATAGTTTTTCCAATTTTGTCAATAGCGCGTCATCTACTTGCATATAATAATCCTAATACAATAATTTTTTAAGATTGTAACAAAAAAAATCTATCTATTTGATGAAACTTTAACAAACTATGCGATATTATTTTGAACTTTTAATAATTATATAGATAAATGAGGGAATGTTTTTGAGCTTAAAAGATAATATCAGTATGGTAAAAGAGGAGTTAAACTCCGAAGAGAAGTTTTTTGAAAAAGCGGTAATGACTGAAAAGTTCGTTAAAAAATATAAAAATATTATGATAGCCTCCGTGGTTGCAATAGTTTTGGTTGTAGGTGCAAACTTAGCATACAGTGCAAATGAAAACAGCAAAATTACAGCTGCAAATGTAGCTCTTCTTAAACTACAAAAAGATTCAAAAAATGCAGATGCACTTAGTGAGTTAAAAATGTTAAGTCCAAATCTTTATGATGTTTGGATATTCTCTCAAGCTGTTGCAAATAAAGATTTAGAGCTACTAAAGAGCTTGAAAAATACGGATGCGTTAATTTTAAATGATTTGGTAAAGTATGAGTTGGCTACTGACGCCGCTTCGCTTGAAAGTTACGCTTCAAAGCAAGATGCAATATTTAAAGATTTGGCACTTGTGCAAAGTGCAGTCATTCTTTTGAATGAAAATAAAATAGATGAAGCGAGAAATAAACTCTCTATGATTTCCAAAGAATCTTCATTAAATAAACTTGTTGCTGCACTTATGCACTACGGAATAAAGTAATATTTTGAAGTATTTATCAATTATCCTTTTATCATTTATGACGCTTATCTTCAGTGCATGTAGTTCTAAAAAGGTGTATGAACCATCAGATGTTGTTGGAAATTGGAAAGCTACAGGGAGCAGTAAATATACAATTAAAGATATTTCGCCAGATGCTGCATTAGTAGAAGATCAAAAGGTAGTCGTCAAAAATAACATCTTAGATGTGAAAATTCCACAAAACGACAGACTTCTTGGATATAGTGATGGATGGGTAATTAGCTCAAATATTGAGGGTGACTTAACACTTATATCTGCAGGTAGTAAAAAAGTAGAGAAGTTTAGTCTAAAGAAAACTATTGCTACAGCCAGTTCGCAGGGTGATATATTGGCAGTTTTGTTTGCGGATAATGAGATGGCACTTTACTCGATAGAGAGTAAAGCTATACTATTGAAAGAACAAGGCGATGCGCCAATTGCCGTTAATTCTAAAATTGTAAAACCATACTTTAGAGATGATTTAGTTCTTTTCTCTACACTTGACGGTAAAGTTGTTATTATCAGCTTAAAAATGAAAAAGAAGCTAAGAACCGTAATTGTCAGCGGTGAAGCAAACTTTAACAATATTATATATTTTGGACTTGTAGATAACAAGATAATTGCTGCAACAGGGCATAAAATACTCTCTTTAGCTCAAAAAGAGATTAGATTGGCTTATGATATTAGAACTATTTTAGAGAGTGAAAAAGAGATATTTGTAGCAACTAAGCAGGGAGAAATCATATCTCTGACACCTGAGCTTCAGCAAAATGCAAAACTGAAATTCCCGTTTGCCCACTTTTTAGGAATGATAATAAATAACGATAAATTGTATGTACTAGAAAAAGAAGGCTATATAATAGAGATTTCAAAAGATTTATCAAAATACAGTGTTTATGAAGCAGATGTAGAAGACGGTTACGTATTTATAAACGACAAAATCTTTTTTGTGGATGACAGATATATCTCGGTAGAGTAGTGATGTCAAACGAGCTTGAAGCTTTTATAGAGTATATAACTGTTATAAAAGCTCTTAGTAAAAAAAGTATTCAAGCTTATAAAAGCGATTTATACTCTCTTGAAAAAACTCTTAATAAATCTTTGATAGAGTTAGATTCTGCATCTCTATTTTCTGCATTAGCTATATATAAAAACAGAAGAACTCTAAATAGAAAACTCTCCTCGGTTAATGCTTTTTTTGACTTTTGTTATAAAAACCAGTTTATGAATGAAAAAAATAGACTCAAATTTTCAAAAGTTCCAAAACTGCTTCCAAAATTTCTCTCATACAGTGAGATACAAAGCTCACTTAAACAAATAGACAAAACTACGATATACGGTCTTCGCGATTACGCTTTAATACTTTTTTTATATGCTACCGGTACTAGAATAAGTGAATGTCTGGCTCTAAGAAGAGAAGATATAGATGGTGAATGGCTCTATGTAAGACATGCAAAAGGTGAAAAAGAGCGCATAATCCCAATAGCACATGTTGCAAAAAAAGCGGTGGATGATTACCTAAATGAAGTAAAAAGTCAAAAAGATTTTGTTTGGTTTAACTACAAGGGCGGAAAATTAAGTCGAATATCGGCATATAAAATAACTCAGAAATATTTAGGAGTATCTCCGCATGTTATTCGCCATTCATACGCTACTTCACTTATAAGAGGCGGAGCTGATTTGCGTGTAGTGCAAGAGCTGTTAGGGCATGCTTCTCTCTTAACTACGCAAATTTATACACATATACAAAAACAGGATTTAAAAGAGACCGTTGAAGTATGTCATCCTATGGCTAAAGAGTACATGTGAATTTAACAAATAATACTTTTTTTTCCAAAGAATTCTTAAAGTCTCTTTTTTTTATTCAAAACAAGTGGCATCAGCATGGTGTATTGATACACACTCTTAGAGTTACGTACAATATCTTAAAAGCAGGGGATTTTAAATTTTTTGCCGCAGGACTTTTACATGATATCGGCAAACCGTTTTGTGCTTATAAAAAAGATGCCGAAGATATGGAATTTGGCGAATACAGCTTTAGTGACCATGAAGAAAAAAGTTATCAAATAATTAAAAACTGGTTTTTTATAAGTGATTATACAAAACAGATAGTACGTTATCACTATCTTATACGTGATTTGATAAAAAGCAAGGAAGAGGATTTGCCTAGATATGAGAGCAAAAAAAAGATTTGGGATACTCTAAACTCAGATATAAAAAAAGATTTGGAAAAATTTTTATTATATGATGATTTAGGTAAAGGCAAAAAAAGAAGATAACTCTAATGTTAATGTAATAAATATAATGTAAAATAATGTTTATATACATGTAGATAGTCTATTTTATATACAAAAAAATATTTTTATATACTATATAATTTTGTGTAAATTACTATGTTTTATTATTAAAAACAAAAGGTTTTATTTATTATGACAAAAAAAATTGTTCCTATTTTGGTAATATCTATTTTTATAGTAATAGTTGTAACGCTTTTTTTATCTCTCTCCTCATCGAAAAAGATGATTGTAGTAAAAGATGGAAATATTAAGCAGCTGCCTATTGATATGAAGAGCGGCGTTTTTCAAGACAGTGACTGTGGAATGGTTATTAATGATTTACAGGATGCTTCTCAAGTAATTATAAAAAGCGGAAAAAGTTGGTTTTTTCATGATAACGGCGGATTGGTAAAATGGCTTGAAGATAAAGAGTTTAAAGATAGTGCAAAAATCTGGGTTATGAGCAGAGACACAAAGAGATGGATAGATGCACGAGAGGCATTTTACTCGCTCAGAGATAAAACAGCTATGGGATACGGCTTTGGCGCGTATGAAAAAAAATCTGATGAATATGTTGATTTTGATACAATGCGTCTAAGAATGTTAAGAGGTGAAACTCTGCGAAATCCATCAATAAAAAAACAACTTTTGGGATATTAATAGATATATATGGAAACAGTAAATATTATAAGCATAATTAGCATCGCATTTTTAGGCTCGTTCGGACACTGTATAGGAATGTGCGGAGGAATTGTTTTAGCATATTCGACAATAAAAATAGAACCAAAAAGCTCTAAAGTGTCACAAAGTGCGGCACATCTGCTCTACTCGTTTGGAAGAGTCTTTACATACTCTATTTTGGGTGCAGTTTTTGGAACACTTGGCGGTGTAGTGACTTTTAACAATACTGCAAACGGTATGCTTCTTATAGTAGCAGGAATTGCTATGGTTCTTGCAGGATTGTCACTAATGGGGAAAATAAAATTTTTAACTCTTATAGAACACTCTTTCTCATCATCTTCAATGTATAAAAATGCTTTTAAAAATATATTAAACTCAAAATCAAATTTTAGTTTTTTTGTTCTGGGTATGTTAAACGGTCTTTTGCCGTGCGGGTTCGTTTACTTTTTCGCTATAACTGCCGCAAGTACCGCAAGCCCACTTTACGGTGCTTTGGTAATGGCTATATTTGGAATAAGCACAATTCCCGCTATGTTCGGGCTTGGTTTTTTAACCTCTTTATCAAGTGCAACAAGTTTTAGGAATATGATGATGAGTCTCTCCTCTTTTGCCGTTATAATTTACGGTTCATACACAATCTACAATGGCTACGACTACATAGCCAGAGCTGAAAAAACATTAACCGAGTGCCATACCAAATAGATTTTATATTTAACTCGATATAATAAATATTAAAAAGAAATTAAATAAATATATGGATAAATTAAAAAATGAGCAAAACAGTTACGATAATAGACACATTTGGTTTTTTCTTTCGCAGTTTTTACGCACTTCCGCAATATCTTAAAAATAAAGATGGCTTTCCTACCGGACTTTTAACAGGTTTTACGAATTTTATCTCTACTTTGCAAAAACAACATGACAGCGATTATATAATTTTTGCTATAGATACCAAAGGCAACAGCTTTAGAAATGAGATCGACCCTAATTATAAAGCACACAGAACGCCTCCTCCTGAAGAGTTGATTATGCAACTTCCAATCGCAATAGAGTGGATAGATAAGATGGGGTATAAAACTCTAGGACGTACAGGGTATGAAGCCGATGATATGATAGCAACCGTTGTACATTTTGCTAAAGAAAAGGGTTACAATGTAAGAGTTGTCTCTCATGATAAGGATTTGTTTCAGCTTATAGACGATGGTAAAGTAGTTTTAGTTGATGCTGTTAAGAAAAAAACTATGGATGAAGAGGCATGTTTTGAAAAATACGGTATCACACCAAAGCAGTTTATAGATTATCAGGCAATAATTGGTGACTCTGCTGATAATATCCCCGGTGTAAAGGGCATAGGTAAAGTCGGGGCAGAAAAACTCTTAATTGAACACGGTAGTTTAGATAATATTTACGCAAATATAGATGATGTAAAACCAGCAGGCATCAAGAAAAAGCTGATTGATTCAAAAGATGCCGCTTACATGTCAAAAGAGTTAGTTACTTTGAGGCATGATGCGCTAGAGAACTTTGATTTTGAAGAGTATAAGATGGACGTTGAACATCCGTTTTTAAATATTTATGATGAGCTTGTAAAATACGAACAAAATGCAATTTTAAGAACACTTCATGCAAAAAATATAGTTGCTGAGGAAGTTCATCATGAAGCACTCAAAAAAGTAGAAGTAGAAATGGAAAAAAATAAGAAGTTAGACTTTAAAGCAACTCTTATAACGGATGTAAAAGAGTTACATGTAGTTTTGAGTTCTTTGACAAAAGAGAGTATTGTAGCTTTTGATACGGAAACTACGGGACTTGATTATGAAAAAGACTCTCTTGTAGGCTTTAGCTTTTGTTTTAATAATATTGAGGCTTATTATATCCCTGTATCTCACTTTTATCTTGGTGTAAGCGAACAGATAAGTTCAGATGATGCTAAAACTGCAATTAGAAAAATATTTAATTCTCGTGTTGTAGGACATAATATAAAATTTGATTTGCATTTTGTAACCAGATTTTTAGAAGATGATAGTTTTGAGATTTTTGCAGACTCTATGATACTTGCTTGGCTTATAAATCCTGAGAGTGCGCTATCTCTTGATAAACTCTCAGACAAGCTCTTAAGCCATAAAATGCTCTCCTATAAAGATACCGTAAAAAAAGGTGAAACTTTTGCTAGTGTAGAGCTTGAAGATGCTTGCAAATATGCAGCTGAAGATGCATTTGTTACATTAAAACTCTACTACCAATTTTTAAATATGTTAGAACTTCAAGATGCAAAACATCTTATAGATGAGGCAAGAGAAGTAGAATTTCCTTTTATAAATACACTTTTAAAGATGGAAAAAAGCGGTATAGAAGTAAATGGCAAATTTTTAGAAAAATTTCTTGTTGAAGTAAAAGAGAGTTTAGGTAGCTTGACTAAAGATATCTACGCTTTGGCAGGCGGTGAGTTTAATATTAACTCTACGCAACAGCTCGGTGCCGTACTTTTTGAAAAATTAAACCTTCCGGTTGGAAAAAAGACAAAAACAGGATATTCAACGGATGAAAAAGTTCTTAGTTCATTGAAAGATTCGCACGAGATAGTTCCTCTTCTTTTAGAATATCGTGAGACTTACAAACTCTTCTCTACATACATAGAGCCGCTTTTAAAATTAAGCCGTGAAGATAAAGATAGCCGCATACATACCTCTTTTGTTCAAACTGGAACAGCAACCGGGCGTCTTAGCTCAAAAAATCCAAATTTACAAAATATTCCTACAAGAACGCCTCTTGGTGCAAAGATAAGAGAGGCTTTTGTAGCAGGAAAAGGTAAAAAACTTATAGGTATAGACTACTCTCAAATAGAGTTAAGACTTCTTGCACATTTTACGCAGGACAAAGTTTTGGTTGACGCATTCAAACATGACAGAGATATTCATATGCAAACAGCGATTGCTCTTTTTGGGCAAGAAGAAGCAGCGCAAAAAAGAAACGTAGCTAAAACTGTAAACTTTGGGCTTCTTTATGGAATGGGACAGAAAAAACTCTCTGATACGCTAGGTATTACGACAAAAGAGGCAAAAGAGATTATAGAGAAATATTTTAATAGTTTTCCTACAGTCAGAGCATACTTTCGCTCTATTGTAGATTTTTCAAAAGAGGCTGGTTATGTTGAGACTTTGTTAAAACGCCGTAGATATTTTGACTACGAGAATGCTTCACCGATGTTTAAAGCTGCTTATGAGAGAGAGTCTGTTAACAGCGTATTTCAGGGAAGTGCTTCTGATCTTATAAAACTAAGTATGAATAAAATCCATAAAATTATAGAAGATGAAAATCTAAATGCAAAAATGCTTTTGCAAATTCACGATGAGCTTATATTTGAAGTAGATGAAAGTGAGGCGGAAGTTTTAGGCAAAAGGTTTAAAGATATTATGGAGAACATAACTCAGCTAAACGTCCCTCTAAAATCGAGCATAAATATTGGAAATAATTGGAGCGAGTTAAAGTAGTGCTACATGTTAAAACAGTATAAAGAAGCCATTGAAAAGAGTAATATAATTTCTAAAACCGACGTTAATGGGATAATCACTTTTGTTAATGATGAGTTTTGCAATATCAGCGGCTACACAAAAGATGAGCTTATTGGACAAAATCACAATATTGTTAGACATCCGGATGTTGATGATGAGAAATTTAAATATCTTTGGGAAACTATAAAACATAAAAATATATTTAAAGATACTGTTAAAAATCTAGCAAAAAACGGTACGACTTTTTATGTAAATACTACAATTATTCCAATACTTGATAAAAATGAAAATATAGTTGAGTTTGTAGCAATCAGGTATGATGTGACAAAAGAGGTAGCCCTAAGAGAAGAACTTTTAAAAAAAGAGAGAGAGTATGAGGAGCTAAACAAAAGTCTGGAAAAAAGGGTTCAGGAACAGACAAAAGAGCTTCAAGAATTAAACCAAACTCTTGAAAAACGTGTACGTGATGAGATAGCAAAAAATGAAGATAAACAGCGTGTCATGTTTTGGCAGTCTCGACATGCAAGTCTTGGTCAAATGCTTGCAAATATTGCTCATCAGTGGAGACAGCCGCTTACTGAGCTTAGCCTTGCCATGTTTAATATTAAAAAAGCTTTGCAAAACGAACAGGCTGATAATGTAACAAAATTTTATGATGAGAGCAAAAACATTATAAAAAACATGTCTGAGACCATAGATGATTTTACAAACTTTTTCTCACCCGATAAAGAGAAATACTACTTTAATATTAGTGAGAGTATAAGGGAGTCCATAGGTCTATTAGAGAGTGTAATAAATGACGAGATGATAATCATAAAGACAGAATTTAATGATATAAAAGTTCTTGGAATAACAAATGAGCTTACTCAGGTAATTATTAATTTGATTAACAACTCAAAAGATGCATTTATACACAATAGTATTCTTTTGCGTGAAATAAATATAACTACTAAAAAAGAGAGAGATTTTGCTGTTATAGAAGTACATGATAATGCAGGCGGAATATCAAAAGAGAATATAGAAAAGATTTTTGAGCCGTATTTTACGACAAAACATAAAAGTCGCGGTACGGGATTGGGGCTTTTTATGTCGAAAATGATTTGCGAACAGGGATTAAACGGAACTCTTGATGTAAAAAGTAAAAAAAATACAACAACGTTTAGTATAAAAATTCCATTGGATAAGCATGAAAAATAGAGTACTAAAAGAGCTGAAAATTTTACTTGTAGAAGATGAAGAGAACCTAGCACGTCTTTTAAAAGAAGCAATCGGCGATAATTTTCATAGTTTTACTATTGCCGCAGATGGTTTAGAAGGTATCGAGCTATTTAAAAAAATAAAGCCTGATATCGTAATAACCGACATTATGATGCCTCGTCTTTCAGGACTTGAAATGGCTAAGAGATTAAAAGAGATTAATTCTGATACGCCAATTATAATACTTAGTGCTTTTAGCGAAAAAGAGAAGCTATTTAGTGCAATAGATATAGGTATTACAAAATATTTTTTAAAACCCTTTGATACGGAAGAGTTGTTGGAGTATATTGAGAGTATTACGTCAAAATTGGGAAATAAGCTGTTAAAATTAAGCGAAGGTTTTATGTTTAACAAAACTACAAACTCTCTATATAAAAATGACAGATATGTTCCGCTTTCAAAAAATGAGATAAAATTTTTGTCTCTTTTAATGGATAACCAAAATAGAATTATTGATGATACTTTGATTAAAGAGCATTTGTGGAGTGCTGATGCGAGTGATGAGAGAGTTAGAACTTTTATAAGAAGGCTTCGCGCAAAAACATCAAAGAAACTGATACAAAACATAAAAGGAGTCGGATACCGACTCTCTTTTAACGAAAATTAGTTCTCTCTATTTTTGGTTTGTAATGAGGGTCTTCTCCCTCTATAGTCCAAAGCTTTTTGGATAAGTAGCTAATTGCATCAAAAAAATTATCTTCTACATGTGCCCAAAAATCAAGTCCGTTAAACTCTTTTTGAAGCAACGCTTTTTCATACTCAAAAGTTCCTATTCCGTCGCGTTGTTCAAGCTTTAGAGTTTGTTTTGTTTCAAGATTTGCCAAAAACCATAAAGAGATAAACTCTTCAGAGTAGTTGTTTAATACTTTTGAAGCGTACTCTTCAAAATCACTATATCCACTAAGTTCAAATAGTGTAATAGCCAAAGAGACAACGCTATTTAGATGAACAAACGGTACCATTGAAAAGAGCTGTCGTCCGACTGATTTTCCCTCAGAGTGTTCTGCTCCTAGAAAAATTCTAGCTCCGCCTTCAGTATCTCCAAAGTTATTTGTTTTTAGACCTATTAAGCCAATGTCTGCATGTCTATGTCTTCCGCAACCTTTGGCACAACCTGAAAATCCGACTTGAATACGGTGTTCGTTTATCTTATCTAAGGGCAGATATGAAGTCTCATCTTTTATGCTCCAAACGGCGTAAGGGCATAAGTTGCCTGCACATGCCACAATCGTGTCACTAATTGCAGGTGATTTAAGCAAGCAAGACGGTTCTTTTAAACCTAGTATATAGATATTTTGATCAATTCCAAAGCGAATCTCAGCTGCATTTTTTGTAGCAAAAGAGGAAATCTCTTTTATCTCTTTTGTAGTTAGTCTTGAGAAATCTGTTTGATAGCAAAAGCCGAAACCGCCGTCTTTTAGTTTATGAAATTCAGCAAATTCCGCTTTTTCTAAAATAAGTTCTCCTTCTGGCTCAAACTCTTTTTTATATTCTTTTTGAATATGAGCTTTTAACCCATCCATACCAATCTCTTCAATCATATGAAAAATTCTGGTCTTAGCTCTAGAAAAGCGAGAACCGTGAAGATAAAATGCTTCAATAAATGCTTTGAAAAAATCAAACACCTCATCTTTAGTTAAAAAGATATCTGCACTTTTTGCAACTTCTGTATTTTTGCCGCCCATATAGACGTTAAAACCAAAAATATTATTTTTTTTAGCAAGTGCAAAGTATATGTCGTTTGCAAAAAAAGAAGTTACATTAGAACGGTTGCCTGATATACCTATCGATACACGTCGTGGTAACATTCCTACATAGCGAGGGTTTTTTATAATATAATCATGCATAGCCATAACAATTGGATATGATTCTATCTGTGCATACTCTCCGCATCCGTCATAAGGATCCGTAACTATATTTCTTACGTTATCTCCAAAGCTTTGCCATGTAGATACGCCTAGAGCATTTATACGTTTATGTATCTGTAAAACATTTTCTGCTTCAACTCCGTGGAGCTGAATACCCGCTCTTGCAGTTAAAATAATAGTTAAATCGTACTCTTCAACTATGTCGGCAATGCTTTGGAATTGTTCTGCGCTAACTTTTCCGCCTGGAATACGAATACGGATTGTAAACTCATCTTCTAAAAAATCCGTATTAAATATTCCGAAATCTTGAAGATAGTATCTATCACCCTCTGCAAGACTTTCAAAATCTATATTATCGAAATCTTTGTAATAATCAATCGGTTTTAATTGAGCTTTATAACGCTCTCTTTTATTTAATTTATTTTCCATGGATGTATTTTATCTAATAATTAATTGTGTTTTTATTGATATATATCATCTATAAACAATTTCAATATCAGCAAGTAGAAGTGATTTGTCGATTTTCTTTTTTGGTCTTTGAAGATTTGCTATATTTGTTCCGGTGTCTCTAAACTCTTGAATAAAATATTTGCTTGTGTATTTTCGGTTTTTTAAATCGATTATAATCTCATTTATGTCATTTTCATCTAGCAAATCATCATGCAGTGTAGTTCTGATTTCAAACTCAACACTGCTTTTTATAAGAAAATCAAGAGTTTGAGAAAATTCGTCAAACTTATTTGAGTGGGTAATTTGTGTAAATTTTGTTTTTGGAGATTTATAATCAAGTGCTACATAATCTAAAAGATTTAATTCAATCAACTCTTTTACATGTAGGAAATTTGTACCGTTTGTATCGAGTTTTATCTTAAATCCGAGTTGTTTTATCTTTTGACAAAAAAGAACCAAATCATAAGATGAGGCTTCTCCGCCTGATAAAACAACAGCTTCAAGCAGGTTTACTCTGGTTTTTAAGAAATTTAGTATGTCTTCATAGCTATACTTTCCGCTTTTAGCAAAAACTATATCTTTGTTGTAGCAGTAGTCACATCGCATATTGCACCCGCTAAACCATACTATGCATGATAAATGCTCAGGATAGTCTAAGTGGGTGAATGATGTTAAATCATATATTACATTAGCATTCAGTGAATTGTTTTCTCTGTTTATGCTCACCGGTTTTTCCTACATTAAAACTCTCGACAGGTCTATGATAACCCATAACTCTTGTGTAAACAATACACTTTTGTCTTTTGTCTTTTAACATAGTTAAAGCTTCATTTTTACTCATTTTTCACCTCCTTTTCTAAGATGCAATATTTGCTTCAGTTAAAATATCTTCGTCACACTTTGGACAGAATTCATGCTCACCTGCGATGTATCCATGTTTTGGACATACTGAAAACAGAGGTGTGACCGTTATGTATGGAAGCCTGAAATTTGTTATTACGTTTTTAACCAATTTTCTACAAGCTTCAGTAGAACTTACCTGTTCTTGCATGTATAGATGAAGAACCGTTCCACCAGTATATTTGCACTGCAAATCATCTTGAAGAGTAAGTGCTTCAAACGGGTCGTTTGTTAAATCAACCGGAATTTGAGAAGAGTTTGTATAATAAATATTATCACCCATTCCTGCTTGAATTATAGAGTCGCCGTAACGTTTTTTATCCTCTTTTGCAAATCTGTATGTCGTACCTTCTGCCGGAGTTGCTTCAAGATTGTAAAGGTTCCCTGTCTCTTCTTGATACTCAACCATTTTATCTCTCATGTGGTTTAATATCTCAGTTGCAAATGCTATGCCTTTTTCATTGCTAACGTCATAACCGTCACTTGTAAAATTTCTAATCATCTCATTGATGCCGTTTACGCCAATCGTAGAGAAGTGGTTTTTAAATCCGGGAAGATATCTTTTTGTATATGGAAAAAGTCCTCTGTCATACATCTCTTGAATAAATACGCGTTTTTTCTCTAATGTTAACTTTGCATGTTCCATTAGCTGATCTAGTCTTGCATATAGAGCTTCTTTATCGCCTTTATAAAGAAACCCAAGTCTTGCCATATTGATAGTTACAACTCCGATTGAACCTGTCATCTCAGCACTTCCAAACAGTCCGCCGCCACGTTTTAGAAGTTCTCTTAAATCAAGTTGCAAACGGCAACACATAGAACGTACATGTCCCGGTTTATAAGCTTCTTCATTTGGAACTAACTTACCTGACTCGTCACGTTTGTATTGTGAACCGACAAAATTTTGAAAATATGAAGAACCTACTTTTGCAGTATTTTCAAATAAAACATCAGTATTTTCGCCATACCAGTCAAAATCTTCCGTAATATTTACGGTAGGGATAGGAAAAGTAAACGGTTGACCTGTTAAATCGCCTTCAGTCATAATCTCATAGTATGCTCTGTTTATCTGATGCATTTCAGGCTGAAAATGTTTATATGTCATCTCTTGAAGATTTTTACATCCTCTTTGCTCTGCTTTTTCTTGAAGTTCGTTATCTAAAATATTTTTAAATAGATGAACTTGTTTGCTTGTAGGAATTTGATCTTTTAAATCTTCAGGTACCGTCCAGTCAATTGTGACATTTGTAAATGGAGATTGTCCCCAGCGCGCAGGAACATTTAGGTTGTAAATAAAACTTCTTATCGCTTTTTTCACGTCGCTATACGGCAGTTTGTCTTTAAATACGTAAGGTGCCAAATATGTGTCAAATGATGAAAACGCTTGAGCTCCTGCCCATTCGCTTTGGAGTATTCCCAAAAAGTTAGCCATCTGCCCTAGTGCCTCGCGAAAGTGACGAGGAGCATCGCTCTCAACTCTTCCTCTGATTCCGTTAAAGCCTTCATCCAGTAAAACTCTTAAGCTCCATCCTGCACAATAACCTGTCAGACAATCAAGGTCATGTATATGGTAGTCGCCGTTTCTATGGGCGTAACCTTCCTCTTTAGAGTAGATTTTATCAAGCCAGTAGTTTGCGATAACTTTACCGGCAGTATTGTTTACTAGCCCTGCGTTAGAGTAGCCGGTATTTGAGTTTGCTTTAATTCTCCAGTCACTTCCGTTTATATACTCTTCTATTGTTTGTGTAGAGTTAATATATGTAGTGTCATCATCAAGCAGATGGTCTCTTTGCATTTTATGCGTATGACGATAAATCATAAATGAGCGCATAACATCAAAGTATCTTGCTTTAAAAAGCTCTGTTTCAATTAAATCTTGAATATCTTCTACCGCAACTACTCTTCTATTTTTAAGTTGATCAAGTACATTAAAAAATATTGAGCTGTCATAAGTTACGTTTTGAGATTTAAAAGCTTTTTTAATGGCATCTTCTATTTTAAAAGACAAAAACTCTTTATATGTGCCGTCTCTTTTTAAAATATTTTCAACCATGGCAGATCCTTTTGCAAAATAATTCTGGCAGTTTATAAGATAAGAAGTTAAAAACTTATAATAAAATATGTCACATTGGCGTCACTAAAACCTCTATTGATTACTGTAGGGTATAATTGTGGGTAAAGAAAAAAAATTAAAAAAATAAATATATTTTTTGGATTGATACAATGAATAGATATTTAATAACTTCAAGAGATTTTTACGGTGACATACCTGTCGTTTTTTCTCAAACTTTGCATAATCAGCTAAAAAAATATACACCTGAATATGTTTTATATAGAGATAAATTAAACAAAAATTACGATATTCAAGCAGCTTATTTTATAAAAGTCTGCTCCGAATATAAAGAGACTAAAAGCTTTTTACATCAACATGTAGATTTGGCAAAGGAGCTTAATGCGACTGGGGTACATCTAACTTCAAGCCAGTTTGATGAGATAGAAAAAGCAAAAAATATTGGGCTTGAAGTTATCATAAGCACGCATACTCATCAAGAGGTTTTACGAGCTCAAAAACTAGGAGCAGATGCCGTGACATACAGTCCTATTTTTGCTTCTCCAAACAAGGGAGCGCCAAAAGGTATAGATGCCTTAAAAGAGCTTTTAGAAGTGTGTGATATAAGTGTTTTTGCTCTTGGCGGAATAGTAGATAAATCACATGTAGATATGATTGAACAGACAAAAGCTTACGGTTTTGCTTCAATTAGATATTTTTATTAAGTTGCCCTGCTAAATATCCTGAAGCAAAAGACCATTGGAGGTTATATCCTCCGCATGGACCGTCAAGATTCATAACCTCTCCGCAGAAATATAAACCGTTTATTATTTTGCTCTGCATGGTTTTTGGCTCTATCTCTTTTAAGTCAATTCCGCCGCGTGTAATCATAGCCATTTTAAAACCGTCATGTCCGCTAACGGTTAACGGTGTCCATGCCAAAAGAGAAACAAGTTTTGCTTTTTGTGCACCTGATATTTTTTTGTAAGTTGTTTGAGGGTCTATATCTGCTAATTGACACAACTCGTTAGATATAGAAGTTGGAAGCAGGGTGCTTACCAGTTCTAGCATATTTACATGTGGATTTTTTAACATCTCGTTTTTTAGATGTTTAGTAATTTGCTCTTCATTCATCCCTTTTGTCATGTTTAAAAGTATAGGCACTTCTCCGTATTTGTCTAATAGCGGGGTTATCTCTCTTGCAAAATCCAAAACTACCGGACCTCTGATGCCGTTTTTTGTAAAAATCAAATCTCCTGTTGCTCTTAGTTTTTTATGTTTTTTTAAATCAACTCTAAGTTCAACTTTTGCAATTGTATCGGCGCGGCAGTTTGCAACCCACTCCTCTTTTGTTAAAAGTGGCATCATAGCAGGATGAAGCTGGGTTATTTTATGTCCTAGCTCTTTTGCTATTTCATAGCCATCTCCTTGGGCTCCTAAGGTAGGGTATCCAAGTCCTCCGGTTGCTATTACTATATTTTTTGCATTAAAGATTTGATGTGTAGTTTGAACCCCTGCTATTTTATTATCTACATGTAAAAGTTTTTCTACCTTTTGAGACTTTAAAACTTCTATTTTTAGTCTTTGCATTTCGTTTTCTAGTGCAGATATTATTGTTTGCGAAGTGTGAGAGGTAGGAAAAACTCTAAAGCCATCGGGAGCATGAGTATCGACTCCTATCTCTTTAAAAAATTGTATTAAAGCTTTGTGGTCAAATAGATTTAGGGCATCTTGCATAAAACGTCCGTCTCTGCCGAATTTTGCCATAAAATCTTCATTTGATAATGTATTTGTAAGATTACAGCGTCCCCCGCCGGTAGCTTTTAGTTTTGCACCGATTTGTGATAGTTTTTCTAAAAGCAGAACACTTTTTCTATCTCTTGCGGCAGTTATGGCAGCAATTATTCCAGCAGCTCCGGCTCCAACAATGATAACATCATACTCTTTTTTTAAATCCATTCGATATTTTAGTATAATTCATATTATTTTACAGGTTGAAGATGCAGACAATTTATGGTGATAGAGAAAAATGTTATAACTGTTACAGACCAAAAATTTCATGTATGTGTCAACATGTTAATCCGATTGATACTAAAACAAAATTTATTATTCTTATGCATCCAAAAGAGTTTAAAAAAGTAAAAAACGGTACAGGTCATTTAACTCATCTCTCTTTAAAAAATTCAAAACTTTTTATCGGTACTGATTTTACAAACCATAAAGAGATAAATAAAACAATCTCTACATGTAATTGTTACATACTTTATCCTTCAAAAGATGCGATAAATATAAGTAAACAAAGTTTATTTGAAGATAAAAGTACAGATACGAACAAAGAAAGAGTAATATTTCTAATAGACTCTACATGGTCATGCTCCCTAAAAATGCTTAGAGATTCCAAAAATTTAAAGCAACTAAAACATATAAGTTTTGAGACTATTAAGCCCTCGGAATTTAAGATAAAACAACAGCCTCAGGAATATTGTTTATCAACGATAGAATCAACTTTAAGTGTTCTTGAAATTTTAAATGAGCAGGGTATAGAAGATATAGATAAAAAGAGTATAGAAGGATTTTTAAACCCTTTTTATAACATGATAGAGTATCAAGTGAAGTGTATAGAAAATCCCCTAAGTAATGCAGTTAGATATAGAAAAAGAGATAATTTTAATTTTAGACAACAGTAGTTATAATAAATAACACATAAAAATTTGTTATAAAAGGGATTATATGAATGTGGGTAGAATTTTAGTAAACACTTTGGTCGCTATTTCTTTGAGCAGTGTTTTATCAGCTAGCGGTCACGGAACACATTGGGGTTATACAGGGCATGAAGGTCCTCAAAATTGGGGTTCGTTATCTGCTGATTACGGTCTGTGCAAAAGCGGTAAAAGCCAATCTCCGATAAATATCACTTCAAGCGTTACGGTTGAAGCAGGAGATTTAGAAAAAATAGTATTTGATTATAATACGGATATCTCATCGGTTATAAATAACGGTCATACGGTTCAGGTGAATTTTGATGAGGGAAGCACTATTATGGTTGATAATATAAAATTTCCATTAGTGCAATTTCATTTTCATACGCCAAGCGAAAATCAGATTGAGGGTAAAAAATTTCCGCTCGAAGGACATTTTGTACATGCTACAAAAGATGGCTCTTTAGCAGTAGTTGCTTTAATGTTTGAGGATGGGGCAGAAAATCCTTTTATAAAAAAAGTATGGACAAAAATGCCTCATGACGCAGGTAAAAAGGAGTCGTTAAGTATTTCTGCAAACGAAGTGAATGCACTTTTGCCGCAAGATAAATCTTATTACAGATTTAACGGTTCTTTAACGACTCCGCCGTGCAGTGAGGGTGTAAGATGGCTGGTTCTTAAAAATTATACAACAATCTCCAAAGAGCAAACAAAAGAGTTTTTAGAACTTTTTCATCATGCGAACAATAGACCGATTCAAAGCATAAATGCAAGAAAAGTAATAAAGTAACTACCGTTTATTTATTAAACATAATAGAGCCGAGTCTTATCATATTAGACCCGCACTCTATTGCAAGTTCAAAATCTCCGCTCATTCCCATGGAACAGATTGTCGCACCTTCAAGCTGTTTATAAATTTCGTAAGTTGTTTCAAAACTTTTTTTGATTAAAGCTTTATCTTCACTGTGCGCACCTATGCTCATTACACCTTTTAGATGAATATTCGGACACTCTTTTTCTATCTGTCTGTAAATTTCAATAGCATTTTCAGGTATAACGCCGTGCTTTGATTCCTCTTTTGCGGAGTTAATTTGAAGAAGTGCATCGAGTGTCATATCTCTTGCCTCTAGTTTTTTTTGTAGTTCATGTGCTAAGTCCAAAGAGTCAAGAGCATGAAATAGGGCAGGGTTGATATCTAGCAGATTGTTTATCTTGTTTTTTTGCAAATTTCCTACAAAATGCCACTCAATAGGCAACTCTTCAAGCTCACTGCTTTTTGCCTTTAGGTCTTGAACTTTGTTTTCGCCGAATGCTCTTTGACCTATTTTATAGAGCTTTTCTATCTCTTTGGCAGTCGAATATTTACTGATTGCTACTATCTTTACAATATGGCGTTCGCCAAATCTTACTCTTGCAAATTCAACTCTTCTTATTACGTTGTCTATGTAAATTTTATACTCTTCTTGTGTCATCTCTTTATCCTATAAGTCTATTAATATCGTTATAAATTCCGAGTCCCATTAGTGAAAAAAGAACTACCCAACCTGCAATAGTGAGTTTGATAACTATAGCTTCACTTGCTTCTCTTTTAAAAATCAACTCATAAAAATTAAACATTATATGTCCGCCATCAAGTGCAGGAATCGGAAGCAGATTTAAAACACCGAGGTTTACCGATATCAGTGCGGCAAAAAAGAGTACGCTCATCCATCCAGCAGCAGTAGCGTCAGATGTAAGCTTGACTATGGATATAACTCCGCCAAGCTCTTTCGCAGGAACTTCTCCGACTAAAAGTTTTTTAACTCCGGTAAAAATCATAGTAGAGGCAAAAATAGTCTGCTCTGTCGCGTAAGATATTGTTTGGCTTGGACTTAATTCAAGTTTATGTGAAACTCCGGCACTGCCAATTCCTATCATTTTCTTTTGAATTACTTCATTGAACATATTTGTGCTTTGGGTTATTTTAGGCGTCAATACTACATGTTGAATAAACCCGCCTCTCTCAATCTCAAAATCAAGTGAACCTTCGGATGTTTCAATAATTTTTGCCATCTCATTCCACGTGGTAATCTGTATGCCGTTTATAGAGCGCACCGTATCGTTTGACTCTACTCCTGAGATAAATGCAGGAGAATCTTTAACAACATTTCCTATTACGGGAGAGAGTATTTCAGGACCGCCAAGAGCAATTATAAAATAGAGAAAAAACGCTAAAACAAAGTTTGCAAGAGGACCTGCAAGAAGGATAAATATCTTTTGAGATGGAGATTTTACGTTGTAGCTGTCGCTGTCATAGCTTTTTTTAGTAGGGTCGCTATCATCTTGACCCTTCATTTTGACATATCCGCCAAGAGGGAAAAGTGCCAACTTCCACTCCGTTCCCCATTTATGAAATGAGGCAATTTTTCGCCCGAAGCCTATGCTAAAAGTCTCGACATAAACACCCATTAGACGCGCTGCAGTGTAGTGACCTAGTTCATGAAAAAATATAAGTGCCGATAAGACTAAAAGAGATACTATAAAACTCATTGATTTTTACCTTTTAAAAGAGAAGCTCTAAATCCGTAAAGATACTCAAACCCTGAATAGAGCGTAAGTGCAACGGCAAACCATAAAAGTTCAGTACCGTATGGCCAGTGCATAAGTAAAAATCCTATTGCAAACATCTGAGCTACAGTTTTAATTTTTCCTGCCCACGACGCTTTTACGCTAAGGCCTTCACTAACTGCAACAGTACGAATACCTGTTATAAACAGCTCTCTGATTATTATAATATAAATTGCCCACGCACTAGCTTCCCCAATCATCATAAGCCCTAAAAAAGCGGCAATCGTGAGCATTTTATCGGCAAGAGGGTCGATTATAGCGCCAAGCATAGTCATCTGATTCCACTCTCTGGCGATATAACCGTCAAAAAAATCAGTAACACTAGCAAGTACAAACAGTAATGAAGCTGTGTAATAGTTCCAAGATATATGATAACCGTTTTGTGTAAAAAAATCAGGATTTAAAATTATCCAGAACATAAGAGGCGCTAAAAGGATACGTAAAAACGCTAAGAGATTAGGAAGATTTAACAAAAAAAGCCTTGTTTATTTATTTGCGTATTTTAACTTTTTGGCTCTTAATTTAGGCTTGACAAGTATTATTATCCTTGACAATAGATTTATATCTTAGATATTATTAAAAAAGATATAAAGGTGGAAAAATATGGATTTAAATAAAATAAAAGAGCAGGTACTCTCTTATACTTCTTATATAAAAGAATTAACGATA
Organism: Sulfurimonas sp. RIFOXYD2_FULL_34_21; assembly: GCF_001830805.1. NCBI lineage: Bacteria > Pseudomonadati > Campylobacterota > Epsilonproteobacteria > Campylobacterales > Sulfurimonadaceae > Sulfurimonas > Sulfurimonas sp. RIFOXYD2_FULL_34_21. The sequence goes on along the minus strand of NZ_MICH01000015.1, from coordinate 270,812 downwards.
ATTATACAAAACGGTTACCCATTTGCATTGGTTACACCGGATTTTGAAGCTCTAAAAAGAGCAAAAATTATAAATATAGAAGAGGAGATAAGATGGTATGCGATTGAGCTTTACAACATGAAAGCAGATGAGCAGGAAAAGATAAAAGGGTATGAGATTTTGACGACGCCTATTTTAAAAACAGAGGATGAGCCAAATGACGAGATTTACACTGTTTTAAAATTATATGTCTCTACGTTAAGCACAAATGAAATTTTTCCATCTTCGCATTTGGAACTTGACTTAGGACTTGATTCACTCAACTATGTAGAGCTTTTTGTATTTATACAAGAGAGTTTTGGAGTTAAAATTGATGAAGCGATATTTTCAAACATTATGAGCATGGAATCTCTTTACATGTATATAAAAAATAGGAGTTTACATGTTAAAAATTTTCAATTTAGATGGGAAGATATTTTAGCGCAAAATATTGATGAGAAATTGGTATATTCGCCATTTATAATGACTTTATATAAAACTTTTCTCTATCCGATTTTTAAATTATATTTTCGTCTTGAGGTCAAGGGAAGAGAAAATATATTATCATCTACATGTATAATCGCACCGTCTCATCAAAGTATGCTTGACGGTTTTTTAATAGAATCGATACTGCCTTATAAAATTTTAAAAAAGAGTTTCTTTTTGGCATATAAACAGGTTTTTGGTACTACACTTTTGGAACCGATTTCAAGAAACGGACAGACGATATTAATAGATGCAAACGAAAACCTTAAACATACCATGCAGTACTGCGCATTGCCGATAAAATCAGGAAATAATCTCGTTATTTTTCCTGAGGGTGCTAGAACGCGTGACGGAGAGCTTTTAGAGTTTAGACCGTATTTTGCAATGCTTAGCAAAACTTTTGACGTGCCTATTGTTCCCGTTATGATTGACGGTTCTTACGAAGCCCTAAAAGCAGGCAAGTTATTTCCAAGACCAAAAAAAATAAAAGTCGTTTTTTTAAAACCGATATATCCAAATGGTTTAAACTATAATGAGATAACTGCATTGGTAAGAGAATCGATAGAGAGAGAACTAAAGCAAAAATCAGTTATGAACTAGAGCATCATGTAATTCTTTTTCGCCTTTTTCTTCATCTACAAAGTATAATAAAGCTCCGCCTAAGATGAACAAAACGGATATCGAGGCTATAGAGATACGTGAACTATGAGTAAACAGAGCAACGCCGGCTATCAGTAAAGGTCCAAAGATTGCAGCAAACTTACCCATAAAATTGTAAAAAGCAAAAAATTCCGCAGAGTACTCCTTTGGAATCATTTTTGAGTAGTATGAGCGGCTAAGTGCTTGAATACCGCCTTGAACAAGTGCAATCATAACGGCAAGTATATAAAACTCATATACTTCTTGCATCAGTGAAGCTAGTGTAATAATAAGTAGATAAATTCCGATTGCAAGATATATCGCTTTTTTTGTATCCCAAAAGTGTGCTATTTTTGTAAAAATAAGAGTAGCAGGAAAACCGATAAATTGAACAAGAAGCAGTGCAAATATCAGATTTTTAGAATCAAATCCAAGAGCCATTCCATAATCAACAGCCATTCGAATAATAGTGTCAACACCGTCAATATATAGCCAATAAGCAACCAAAAAAAGAGCTACATGTTTTAGTTTCGTGATTTTTCTAAAGGTGTTTTTTAATCTTATGTAACCGTCTTTAAAATGGTTATGAGTTTTTTTATCTGCTTTTTGCTCCTCTTTTACAAACAGCATCAGCGGAATCGAAAATATAGCCCACCAGATAGCTACGCTAATAAATGACGCTTTTACGGCAGCAGCATTACTCTCTAAACCAAAAAAAGCGTAATCCTGCACCATCCATACATTTAAACTAAAAAGAATCCCGCCTCCTAGATAACCAAGAGAAAAGCCGAGTCCTGAGACAAAATCTACATTTTTTTTACTTGAGACGGATTGTAAAAGTCCGTCATAAAACGTATTTGAACCCATAAAACCGATATTGCCGAGAATATAGATAAAAGCCGCCATCTGCCACTCGCCTTCTTGTACAAGCGACATTGAGGCACTCATCAAAATACCCAAAAAGGCAAATATAAATAAGAAGCGTTTTTTAAATGAAGCTGCATCCGCAATAGCACCTAAAAGAGGTGCAATTAGAACAATAATGAGACTAGATACGGAATTGGCTATGCCAAGCTGTGCGGTGCTGAGGGTTACATCGGTTTGAGAGCTATAATATGATTTGAAAAAGAGTGGAAAAAAACCTGCCATAACAGTTGTTGCATAAGCAGAATTTGCCCAGTCATAAAGTGCCCACGAGTAAACACTTTTTTTCTCACTTTGCATATACACCTCTGCTTAATATCATATTTTCTATATTGAATTGTCAATTTTACCACAAAAGCATATATTGAATAAAATAAATGATAGAATAAGATATGAATTTTTTAAAATTACTCAATTTATCGGGTTTATTCGCCGCACACAGAGGTGCTCGTTCTATCGCACCTGAAAATACTCTTTTGGCATTAAAAAAGAGTGTAGGGCATTGTGATTTTGTTGAAGTGGATGTGCAGTTAAGCAGTGATGAAGTTGCTATTATTATGCATGACGATACGCTAGAGAGAACTACAAATATCAGTCAAATCGACTCTTTAAAATCTCGAAAGCCATATAGAGTTTGCGACTTTACATTTGAAGAACTTAAAACTCTTGACTATGGAAGCTGGTTTTATAAAGAAAAAAAGCAAAAAGAAGCAGTGCTTACGCTACATGATACTTTGGCATTTATAAAAAAGAATGAGATGTTTATAAATGTAGAAATTAAAGATATGTATGGTCTATTTGACGATGAAAAAGTAGTTTCAATCGTTATTGATGAGATTAAAAAAACAGACATGTTGCAAAGTGTTTTGATTTCTTCATTTAGACATGAGTATTTGAAAATATTGAAAGAAAAATTGCCTGATATACCGACTGCCGTTTTGGTTGAAGATAGTCATCCCGATAATTTAATAGAGTATTTAAAAGAGTTAAGGGCAGATGCATACAGTTTTAATAATGAGTTGGCTGATGAGAAGATTGTCAAAAAGTTAAGAGAAGCGGGATTTTATGTAGGCGTATATACAGTTAATGACTTTGAACGAGTTAAAGAGTTGTTTGGTATGGGTGTTAATTATATCTTTAGCGATATTTTATATAAATAATATGGAAATGTAGATGAATTACGAGAAGTTTGAAAAAGCTCTTGAAGTTTTAGATATTGTTACTCGCATAACGCAGAGTGAGCTAAAAGAGAAGTACCTTAAACTCTCAAAAATCTATCATCCCGATATGCCGGATGGAGATGCAAAAAAATTTAAAGAGATAAATGAAGCGTATAAACTTGTAAATTCTTATATGCAAAATTTTAGATTTCAGTTGGATGAGGATGAGTTCTATGGGCAAAATCCTTTTTCTAGAAAATCAAAGGATTGGTTTTACAGTTATTGATTTAGGAGCAAAATATGATAATCGGAATTCCAAAAGAGGTTAAAACTGATGAGTATCGTGTCGGTATCACTCCTTTAAATGTTGGAGTGCTTATTAAAGAGAATCATAAAGTCATAGTTCAAAGCGGTGCGGGAGATGGTAGTGGCTTTAGTGATGATAGTTACCTCAATGCAGGTGCGCAGATAGTTTCAAGTGCCAAAGAACTCTATAACATGGCAACTTTGATAGTAAAAGTAAAAGAGCCGCAATCATCCGAATACGATTTTTTAAATGAGAAACACACCCTTTTTTGTTACTTACATTTAGCACCCTTAAGAGAACTTACATCCGTTTTAGTAGAGAAAAAAGTTTGCGCTATCGCTTATGAGACGGTAGCGGTAGATAATGAACTTCCCCTTTTAAAGCCTATGAGTGAGATAGCAGGCAAAATGGCTCCAATTGTCGCAGCTTATCATTTGAGCCGTTATCAAGGCGGAGAGGGTGTTTTAATAAGCGGTACTGATGGGGTACCATCCGCAAAAGTGCTTGTAATCGGAGCTGGAAATGCAGGATTTAATGCTGCAAAAATTGCACTTGGAATGGGTGCTGATGTAACAGTGATAAACCGCAGTGCTCCAAAACTACAAGAGTTGCAAAAAGTACTTCCACATGTAAAAACAGCTCTGTACTCTACACAAAAATTTGAAGAGTTATTAAAAGATAGCGATATTGTTATAAGCAGTGTACTTATTCACGGCGGCTCATCTGCTCCTAAACTCATTACGCGTGACATGTTAAAGAGTATGAAAAATGGAGCTGTTTTTGTAGATATCGCCATAGATCAAGGCGGAACGGCAGAGAGTTCAAGACCTACTACTCATACAAATCCTGTTTTTACACAAGAGGGAGTTCTTCACTACTGCGTTGCAAATATGCCCGGAGCTTATCCAAAAACTGCATCGGTAGCACTGTCAAATGCTACTATCTCTTATGTAAAAAAGCTTTCAAACGGAGTCGTAGAAGCTATTAAAAATAACAGCTCTTTAGCTTTGGGAGTAAATGTTTTTAAAGGACATGTAACAAATTTGGCAGTTTCAAAGATACATGGTTTTGAGTTTAAAGAAATTGAGTCGTGTTTGAGGGAGATAAGCAGTGAAATCAAATAATGAGATGGTTGATTATCTTATAGACGTAGGTGCCCTATATTCGGCTCATATAATTGATGCATTTAGAAATGTTGACAGGGCTGATTTTGTAGTTGATGGAAGTGATTTTAATATTTATGAAGACTATCCGCTTGGCATAGGAGAGGGACAAACTATCTCTCAGCCTAGAACAGTCGCTATGATGATGGAGATGCTCTCTCCGCAAGAGGGGCAAAAAATACTAGATATCGGAAGCGGCTCCGGATGGACGACGGCACTTTTAGCATATATCGCAGGAGATAACGGTTTTGTAATCGGAGTAGAGAGAGTAGGCGAGCTTGTAGAGTTTGGAAGAGAGAATCTTAATAAGTACGGTTTTAAAAATGCTAAAATTATTCAAGCCGAAGATGAACTCGGTATAAAAGAGGAGCAGTTTGAACGCATACTTGTTTCTGCAGCTGCGGATGAGTTTCCGCAAGAGCTTTCAAAACAGCTAAAGATAGGCGGAAAAATTGTTATTCCGATACAAAATTCAATCTATGAAATGACTAAAAACAAAAACAGTGAACTTGAAGTAGTGGAACATTACGGATTTGTATTTGTTCCGTTGATTTATTGAGAATTCGCATTAAGGAGAATATCATGTCACAAACAGCATGGCTTAGTAAAAAACTAGATAGTGGGAAAATTTTGTGTCAGGCATGTGCGCAAGCTTGCAAACTTGACGAGGGCGAGTATGGAATATGTGGAGTTAGACGTGTAGAAGACGGTGAGCTTAAGCTTCTTGTTTACGGTCTTGCCGCGGCTGTAAATATCGACCCCGTAGAGAAGAAGCCGATGTTTCATTTTTTGCCAAAAACAAGAGCTTTTTCAGTAGGAACGGTCGGTTGTAATTTCGCATGTAAATTTTGTCAAAACTACGATATATCTCAGTATCCAAAAGAGCATGAGCATAGAATCGTAGGTCGTGAACTTCCGCCACAGAAAATCGTTGAGTTAGCGATAGAAAATGAATGTGACTCGATAGCTTACACATACAATGAGCCGATAGTTTTTTTTGAATACACTTACGATACTGCAAAACTGGCACATGAGAGAGGGCTTAAAAATATCTATGTTACAAGCGGTTATGAGACAAGAAAAGCCATAGATCTGCTCGCACCTTATATAGACGGAATGAACATAGACATTAAGAGTTTTTCGGATGAGTTTTATAAAGAGATATGCGGAGCAAGACTAAAACCCGTACTTGAAGCGGTAAAGTATGCTCATGAGAAGGGAATCTGGGTAGAGATAACAACTCTTTTGATTCCCGGTAAAAATGACTCTGATGAAGAGATACGAGGCATTGCAAAATTTATAGCCGAACTTGATACTTCTATGCCATGGCATCTCTCCGCATTTCATCCGACATACAAGATGCTTGATGTTAACCGCACTCCTGAGTCCACGCTTATAAGAGCTTATAAGATAGGAAAAGAAGAGGGGTTGAAATATCTTTATGTAGGCAATGTTGATAATGAAGACTATGAATCGACATATTGTCCAAGCTGTAAAAACAAGGTAATTGATAGAAGCGGAAATATAGGTCAGTTTGTGACAAACAAACTTGACAAAAATGGCAAGTGTCCATATTGCGGTTATCTGCTTGAAGGAGTTTGGTACTAGGTATATATGATTGTTATGCATATAGACTGTCACGGTTTTTTTCAAAACCTTGCAGTGACGGTACTTTGTCATTGCGAGCGTAGCGTGACAATCTAGTTTTTAGAGGTACCTTTAATATTTTTATCATTTAAATAAACATTTTTCGTGTTAG
>NZ_MICH01000015.1:86101-264327 GCF_001830805.1 Sulfurimonas sp. RIFOXYD2_FULL_34_21 | reverse complement strand
GAGCGAACACTCTCTTCACTCTTCCGATAAGTCCAACGAAAGCTACGCTTTCTTATACTTATCTCTGAGTTTCGCTCAGCACTGCCGTTAGACATATATAAAAGGAATATGATATGACCTTGTACAAATTCAGATCACTACAAAACAAAAAAGACTATGGTAGGATAATTGATATTATTGAAAATGGATTTTATTGTAATGATTTTTTAGGATTTAATGACATGAATGAGGGAGTCTATATTAATAATAGGGATAATACTAATATAACTTTTTTAGAAAAACAAAAATATAAAATTTGTTCTTTCTCTGGAGTAAAAGCCTTAAACAGCGAATTAATGTGGGGGCATTATGCAAATACTGGAAGAGGAGTTGCTATTGAAATAAATGTAGAAGATAGTTCTAATATAAAAGAAATAAACTATGATACAAATGATAATTTAAACACAATGGAAGAAATACTTACAAATAAATCAAAAGAATGGGATTATGAAGATGAATATAGATATTTATCTACCAATGATTTAGCAAACAACAAAGTAAAAATAGGAAAAATTACTAAAGTTTATTTTGGTACACCTTATGAACAATTAAGAAATTATAAAGAAATTAGAAAAAATCATAATGCATTAAAACAATATCATAAATTTAGAGATATTTTAAAAGAGACTTGCAATACAAAAGGTATATCTTATGAAGATTTTAAGTTTAATGTCTAACAAATCATAGGTTTACAGTAGGTAATATATATAATAGAGTAAGGATATTATAATGTTAGAATCAAAAAAAGTATTTATTGACACCCAATACTATATCCAAAAAGGGCTAGACTTTGACTATCCCGCCTTATCAAGTTTTAGAGACTTATGTAAACAAGATAAACTAATAAATTTTACAACAAGTGTTGTCCGACAAGAAGTATATGGTAAAATCAAAGATTCTACTACCGTTGCTTTAGGTATCATAAAAGACTTTAAAAGAAAAAGGCATATTCTAACTGCAATAAATCAAAATTTTAATTGTTCAGTCTTCGATGATATTAATCATGATGTTATTTATGAACAAGCAAATATTTCATTTGATAACTTTTTGAAAGAATGTTCTACTACAATAGTTGACTCAAGTGAGATTAATGCAGAGGATTTATTAGAATTGTACTTTAATCAATCGCCTCCTTTTAGCGAAAAGAAAAAAAAAGAATTTCCAGATGCCATATCTTTATTATCATTAAAAAGCCATCTTGATACTGATGAAAAAATTTATGTTGTTTCTGATGATCCAGATATGAATGAGTTTTGTAAAACAGACACTCAAATGATTTCAGTTGAATCACTAGAAAAGGTACTTGATTTATATAATCAACATGATGAAAATATCACTATTAAGATAAAAGAGTATATATCTGAGCATGATTCACAGATTAAAGAAAAAATTGAATCTATTTTAAAAGATACAGAAATATATAATAATTCAACTTGGGAAGATTCAGAAATTAATGATTTTCACATAACTGGTATAGGGACAATTAATCCAAATATAATTAATATAAAAGATGACGGATGTCTTACAATGTTTGATATTGATATTGAATTTGAAATTCACGCTTCAGGACCAGACTACATTAATAGTAGTATTTATGACAAAGAAGATGGAAAATTATATGTTTTTGATACAGTTGAGAGAATTGAATACATAGATAAAACTTTTACTGTTGAGATAGAATTTATCTATGAAATTGAAGATTCAACTTTGAAAGAGATTGAAATAGATAGCTTAGATATAGCAAATATATCTTCTGGGATAGAAGTTGATGTTGATGAATCACCAGACTATTATGTTTAAACCTAACAAATCAGTGGAGCGAGTTCTTGCTACCCTCGCCTTCGGATAACAAGTCGCTGGAGCGAACACTCTCTTCACTCTTCCGATAAGTCTAACGAAAGCTACGCTTTCTTATACTTATCTCTGAGTTTCTCTCAGTACTGCCATTATATGAAACATGCCAAATTGACAAGATGAATAAATTTGAATACAATAGTGTTAATAAATATTCAAAGGATATATTATGAAAACAGTAACCATGAGAGTAGATGATTCAATTTACGATATGATAAAACTTGCAGCTGAAGGTCAAAAAAGAAATATTTCAAACTTCATAGAGTTTGCAACATTGCAGTATCTAACATCATCGCAATTTGTAGAGAATGATGAAATGGCTGAAATAATGAATGACAAAGAACTAGTTAAAAACCTAATGGACGGCTTGAATGATTTTAAAAATGGTGATTACACCATTGTCTAAGTATCAAATTGCAGAAACTAAAACTTTTGAAAAAGTTAAAAAAAAGATAGATAAAAAACTCTATTTGAAAATTAAAAACTTTGTTTATCCTCAACTTAGAGAAAATCCTTTTTATGGAACAAACATTAAAAAGTTAAAAGATAATCTTGAAGGTTATTATAGATATAGGATTGGAAATTATAGACTTTTTTATCTTATCGAAGATGATAAGCTGATTATTGCTGTTGTTGATTTTAAACACAGACAACAAGCTTATGATTAACACATACGACAACCGTTGTGAATTAATACAGTTCCTTGACATTGTAATCATTTCTTAGCTACCATTTGTTGTATATGGCATATTTTAACTAGCGAGGCGGTTGATTATGATGCGTTTAACGATTTTACTTTTTTTATTATTTTTATCACTTTCTGGCAATGCTAGTAGCGTAGTAAAGCTGGATATAAAAGGTGCTATCGGTCCTGCAAGCAGTGAGTATCTAAAAGAGGGTATGTCTTTTGCAAAATCTCAAAATGCACATGCAGTACTTATTGAACTTGATACGCCCGGCGGACTATCTTCATCCATGCGTGAAATGATTCAAAACATTACAAACAGCTCCATACCTGTTGTCACTTATGTCTCTCCAAAAGGTGCAAGAGCGGCAAGTGCAGGAACCTATCTTTTGTATGCTTCTCATATAGCCGCTATGTCTCCCGGAACTAACCTTGGTGCAGCCACTCCTGTCAGTCTTATGCCTATGCCAAAATCTGATGATTTAAACGGTACTTCTGCAACTACACTAGAGAAAAAAGTAATCAATGATTCGGTAGCATATATTAAAAGTTTGGCACAGATGAATGATAGAAATATATCATGGGCACTCTCTGCCGTAGAAGAGTCAAAAAGCCTCTCGGCAGAAGATGCTCTAAAATACGGTGTAATTGATATGATGGCACAAGATACAAAAGAGCTTTTAAATAAGCTTGATGGCAGAATTGTAGTAGTTGCAGACAAAAGTATTACACTAAAAACCAAAGATGCTTTTATATTGAATTTTGAGGCAAATTGGAAGAGCAAATTTTTATCTGTTATAACAAACCCAAATATCGCATATATTCTTATACTTATAGCGATATACGGTATATTCTTTGAGCTTATGAATCCTGGCTCAATTTTTCCGGGAGTCATAGGGGCTATATCTGGAGTGATTGCACTTTATGCACTTGATATGATACCTTTTAATTATGCTGGACTGTTACTGATTTTACTTGGAATTGCTTTTATGGTTGCAGAGGTTTTTGTGACTGGTTTTGGAGTTTTAGGTATAGGAGGGGTTGTGGCTTTTGCTTTTGGTTCAGTCTTGTTATTTGATGCAAATATTATCGGCAGTGCAGTTTCTCTTCCTCTGGTTATAGCTTTTAGTCTAATTAGTTTATCTTTTTTTGTATTTGTTATGAGATTGTTTTTAAGTTCAAGAAGAGCAAAAGTGGTTTCAGGAGTTGAGGAGATGATAGGTACAAATGCTGAGGTAACTGATGTACTTGATAATGGCTATTTTGTCCATTGTCACGGTGAAATTTGGAGTGCCGTTAGTAAAAGTGAATTAAAAGTCGGTGATAGAGTTGAGGTTGAGAAAATTTCAGGTCTTATACTAAGTGTTAAACCAATTAAGGAGTAGAAAATGTTTTTTGATGTATATGTAACAAGCGTTTATATAGTTTTTTTTGTAATCGCTTTTTTGGCAGCTGCTATTCGCATTTTACGTGAGTATCAAAGAGGTGTTGTTTTTACGCTTGGACGTTTTACAGGTATTAAAGGGCCTGGACTTATAATCTTGATTCCGTTTGTTCAGCAGATGGTAAGAGTAGATTTGCGTACCATAGTTCTTGATGTTCCTACTCAGGACGTTATTTCTCATGACAATGTATCTGTACATGTAAATGCCGTTGTGTATTACCGTGTGATAGACCCCGAAAAAGCGATTATTCAGGTTGAAGATTTTAACAGTGCAACAAGTCAATTAGCACAAACAACTCTTCGTTCCGTTCTTGGTGGACATGAGTTAGATGAGATGTTGGCGGAGAGAGAACGTCTAAACCGTGATATTCAGGAGATTTTGGATAAGCAGACCGATGCGTGGGGTATTAAGATATCAAATGTAGAAATCAAGCACATAGACCTTGATGAGAGCATGATTCGTGCTATTGCAAAACAGGCTGAAGCAGAGAGAGAACGCCGTGCTAAAGTCATAAATGCAAAAGGAGAGGTCGAAGCAAGCGAAAATATACTTCTTGCCGCTCAAAAACTTAGTCAAAATGAGTTGGCAATACAGCTTAGATATCTTCAAACAATGAGTGATATTTCTAACGATAAAACAAATACTCTTGTTTTTCCTTTCCCGACGGAATTTAGCAAATTTTTTAAAGAGAGTAAAAAAGAGTAGCTTAAATTGCTACTCTTTTAATAATTTATTCTATTCTACATGTAATGGACAATCTGTATGAAAACAAATTATTATGAAATTGAACTGCTTAAAAATGTGGATAATGAGTTTAAAGACGAGTTTTACCACTACTCAAAAATATTAGAGTATTCAAAAGGTTCATCTCCGTTTGATGGAGATAATCTGTTAAATCATTTTTATATAATTTTAGACGGAAAGATAAAAACATATCAGATAAATTTTGAAAATTCAAAAGAGCAGACTATCTTTATATATAAAAGAGGAGATATGTTTGATGTTATATCTCTTTTAGATAAAAAACCGCATGAAGTAATATATGAAGTTTTGCAAGATAGCAAAGTTCTGCGTGTACCGATGCAAAAGGTAAGGGATTGGATAGAAAACAGTAACACTTTCAAAAATATTTTTTTTCCGTATTTGGCGTCAAAAATGAGATATACTGAAGAGTTGGCGATTGAACTCTCTTTATATGATGTAAAAGAGAGATTGATACATTTGCTTGTTGATAGCATAAATCCAAACAATCATTTTAAATACATGTTATTAGAAAATTTATCAAACAGCGAGATATCAAAACTTTTAGGAACGGTAAGGCATGTACTTGAGAGGGCAATAAAGCAGCTGAAATATGAAAAAATAATTAAAACAAGCAGAAAAAATATTACAGTCGTAAATCTTGAAAAACTTCTTGAAAAAACTACAAAAATGCTACATAAGTAGCATAATTTATTTTTATAATTTAATATAATTTTTCAACTTAAACGTATAGATTTAAGTTAATAAATTTTATGAGGAGTTTGCAATGTTAATTTCGAGATATTTTAATCCGGTAGAGTCTTATAAAAGAAGAAGAGGCATTGATTTTTTTAATGATCTTTTAAATTCACTAGAAGAGGAGAGAGGGGATAGCCCTTTGTCTGATTTTAAACCTGCCGTAAATACGAGAGAGGGCAAAGATGCTTATCATGTGGATGTAGATTTACCCGGTGTTAAAAAAGAGGATATAAACATAAGTGTTGAAAATAATACTCTTACGGTATCAGGAAAGAGAGAAACAAAAAAAGAGGTCAAAGAAGAGGATTATTACAGAGTAGAGAGCAGCTACGGAAAGTTTCAAAGAAGTTTTACTCTGCCTGAAAACATAGATACGGAAAATATAAGAGCGGCAAGCCAAGACGGTGTACTTGAGGTAGTAATTCCAAAACTTCAAGTTATTAAAAATTCTGCTAAAAAAATAGAAATTAAATAACAGGAGCCAATTATGGATATAGTAAAAAGCTCAAAAAAGCTTATGGATAAAGTGGAAGAGAAAGTTGAAAAGGGTTTGGATGTAGTAAAAGATACTTTTGATAATGTTGCAAGGCATCTGCCTTTTGCAAATCTTGCAAAACATTCGGATGATACTTTTAGCATAGAGGTTGATTTGCCGGGTGTTAAAAAAGAGGATATTGATATAAAATTAGAAGACGGTTATTTGACTATAACAGCTCAAAGAAAATATAAAAATGAGACAAAAGAGGATGATTATTATCTTTGTGAGTCAAGTTTCGGAATGATTTCTAGAAGTTTTGCAATATCTGATAACATTAACAAAGAGAATGTAGATGCAAAATATGAAAATGGCAGATTATATATAACTCTTGAAAAAACAGAGTCAAAAAAAGCAAAAAAAATAGAAATAAAATAGAGTAATCGATATATTGCCAATAGGCGGTATATCGATTTTAAAACATATTTACCACGCCGTATTCCAGCAGTTCTTCGTATTGTTCTTTTGTGAGTACTGCTTTTACCTTTTCAATGCAATCTAAGTGAATTTTAGTCAGTTCCGCTTTTAGTTTTGCTATTTCATCAACAGTTGGATAGAACTCTGTTACTTTTGGGCTTTTATATTGTAAAGATATTTTTTGCATCATGTCAAGTTCAAGTTTTTTAATAACAAGTGCTTTTTTTGCAGCTTTTGAAGTTAACTCCTGTTTAATCTTTAAAATAGAATCTATCTGTTCTTTAGATAAGTTTAGTGTTGAGCTTGACGGGTCATAAAGAGATAACCCGACTAGGTAAGGCAGATTTTTTGGTATCAAAAAATAATCTTTAGGAAAGTTCTCTTTTACCGTAAATGCTCCCGCAGGACCTGCCATTTTTTCAAGTTTAACAAAATCCTCAACTGGAGGCGGAAGATTTGGCTTTGCTGCCGCAACAGTAGCAAATAATATAGTATATGATAGTAAAGCAGATGTTGTTTTGTTTAATTTCATTGAAGAATCCTTTTTTTGTTTAATTTATTAATTCAAGAGCTTTTTTTACACATGAATCAAGCGATGTAGTTTCTGAGATATGCGGTTTTATATAACTAGGAAAATACTTTTCAGTCGTATGTCCTATCGATATCGCTTTATAACTCTCATCCCAAGTCATGTTTTGTAAAAAACACTCTATTGTGGATGGAGAAGAAAATATAATTATAGAGTTTTTTGGGAGTTTTATTTTATTTTTTAGGTTTATACATGTAGTTTGATATACGATTAATTCATCACATAATACATCGTTTGAATTTAGCGTATCAACTAAATCTGAAACTATCTTTGAACCTCTTACATAGAGAACTTTTTTGTTTTTTAAAGGAGTTATTAACTCTTTCGCAAACTCGTTGCCATGTTTTTCTTTGCCTACAAATTTTACTTTTCCACCAAGGTCGCTTGCTATTTTTGCAGTTTGAGGGGCTATAACATAAAGAGGTTTTTTCTTCCATGTTTTATCAAAACTATTTAGTGAAGATACGGCATTTTTAGATGTAAAAATTAAAGCGTCATAGGAAGAAAAATCAACATTACTTTTAATGGTCTCAATTTTAAAAACAGGTATATTTTTTGCCCACTTTACCTTTTTATCGCTTAGTATATATATGTTTAAATTATTGTTTTTAATATTTTGTATAAATAAGTTTAGATATCTTTTTATCTTAAGCAAAATAGTATCTTTCGCATTTAAGACTAATGACTTTTGCTCATCTACAAAAAAAGTTATATTATGCTTACTTAACATGTAGGTTATTTTTATTAGTTCTTCAAAGATATGCTCATTAGAGTAGTTTCTATCAAGCACAAAAGAGTTACTAACTTTGTCGTACTCATAGTAGATAAGATTGAGAGGCTCTATTAATTTTTCTATGTTTTTCATAGAGCAGATGATATCATCATATCAGTAAATATTTTTCAAAAAAAATTGAAAAATATTTAAAAAAAAGAGGGGTTATTGAAAAGTAGTTCCGCCGTCAATTACGATAGTTTGACCTGTAAGCCATGATGATTCATTTCCGCAAAGAAATAGACATGCACCCGTTAAATCGTTAGCTTCACCCATACGAGAAAGAGGAGAACGTCTCACAACTTCGCTCTTTACCTCTTCATAGTTTGGAAATGCTTTTAGTGCGTCAGTGTCGATAGGACCGCCGCTTACAGCGTTTACTCGTATGTTTTTTTCGCCAAGCTCAGCCGCGGCATATCTAACCATAGCTTCAACTGCCGCTTTATTTGTACCGTGTCCTGCATAGTTTGGCGTATATACAAGATTTCCTGTCGAACTCATACTAATTATACTTCCGCCACCTGTTTGCTCCATCCTTTTTGCCGCTTCTTGAGCGCCCACTACAAACGCATCAACAGTAGCAGTATAAATGTTGTTTAAACCTTTTGGTTTTAGTCTCATAAAAGGACCGAATCCTCCGACAACGGCGCGACCTGAGATAATTGCATTTGATATAAAAAAATCAAGTCTATCAAAATCTTCATCAAAAAGTTTATATACGTCTTTATAAGTATCCGGTTCTAAAATATCCAAGTTATAGGCACGTGCTTTAACACCGTATTTAGCTTCTACATCAGCAATAATCTCATTTGCAGTATCTGCTTTTGTTGCATAGGTAAATGCCACATTACACCCTTTTTGCGCAAAAGCATATACGATAGCTTTGCCGATTCCACGAGTTCCGCCGCTTACAAATAGAGTTTTACCTTGCATATTATAATCCTTTGATTTCATAGTTTTTCATAACTGTTTCTAGCTTTTTCATATTTTCCACACTTGGAGCAACAAGAGGAAGTCTGTATTCCAATGTATCAATAAGTCCTGCAATATACATTGCAGCTTTTATCATAATCGGATTTGACTCTAAAAACAGAGCTTTATTTATAGGAAATAACATGTCATTAATAGCTTTTGAACCTGCAAAATCTCCGCTTAATGCTTTTTTTACTAATTCACTTTTTAAATCAGGAATCAGATTTGATGTAACCGAGGTAATTCCCGCTCCGCCGTTTGCAAGTATAGGGTAGTCAATTGCATCATCACCGCTAAATACTTTAAGCTCAGGTCTGCGTGATAGCAGTTCAATAGTTCTCTCTAAACTACCTGTTGCCTCTTTGATACCATAAATATTTTTAACATCGTCAAAAAGTCTTATAACGGTATCTGCACTTATATCAACAACCGTGCGTCCTGGAACATTGTAGAGCATAAAAGGAAGCTCACTTACCGATTCTGCGATTGCTTTATAATGTTGATAAAGTCCCTCTTGAGATGGTTTTACATAGTACGGAGCAACAGAAAATATAGCATCTACACCACACTTTTGAGCAGTTTTTGCAGCTTCTATCGCTTCTGCCGTTGAGTTACTTCCGGCACCTGCTAGAACTTTAGTATTTGTGCCTTTACATACTTCAACTGCAATTTCTATACATCTTCTATCTTCATCATATGTAAGCATTGCGCTCTCACCGGTTGTTCCTACGGGGCATACAGCATTTATACCGTTGTTAATTTGTCTTTTTATTAAGTCTGCATAAGTTTGTTCATCAAGTTTTTTATTTTTAAAAGGAGTTATTAATGCAGTGGTTGAACCGGTTACGATATTCATCTATATAGCCTTATTAAATTAATGTGCAATTATATCAAAAAAGTATTAAAAGGAGAGGGAACGAACATTTTATTTTGTACGAATATTAGTGGGAAAACTCATTCCAAATCCGTAATGATTGGAACGAGCTATATGTTAATTAATTATTGCGACCTCTACCGTTGCCAGGTCCCATTCCTTGTCCTTGTCCTTGACCCATTCCTCTTGCAGGCGGTTCATCTGGAATTGTTACACCCTTTTCCTTAGCTCTAACCTTCATCTGTTCATGATGCTCTGCACGAATTTTTTCTCGTTCTTCTGCAGATTTTGCATCACGCATCTTAGAGCGGTACTCAGTTCTCTCTTTTTGTGTCATAAGCTGACTTCCGTAAACACTCTCTTTAGCTTGTGTTTCATCAGCCGCTGATAAACCTGTAAATAGAAGCATTGCAGCTGCCAAAGCAGATATTATTAATGGACTTTTTATCATCTTAAACTCCTTATAGTACGAGTGATTAGATTTGCAATATTTGATATTGCAATTCGCCTACAAAGATTATATACTCAATAACCTTAAACAAATTTATCTCTACTTTTTTAAAATTAGTGTCGTAGATTTATCAAAGTTAAAATATTTGTTTGCAGCTTCTTGAATCATATCTACTGTTATCTTTTGTATGTTTTCTTCATAATTCAAAAGAGGTGTCAAGTCACCTCTAACAAGATAACTTCCAAAAAGTTCCGCAACAGATGTTGAACTCTCTAAGGAATAGATAAAATCAGCTTTTGTATTTATTTTTACCTTCTCTATCTCTTTCTCATCTACTTTTTTATTTTTTATAAGCTCAATCTCTTTTACTAGCTCTTTTTCTACATCTTCAGCTTTTACACCTGGATTACATGTTGCTAAAAATATAAAAAGACCGGGGTCTATATTTTCCATATTATATGCATAAATAGTGTTTACAAGACGTTTTTTCTCTATTAACTCTTTGTATAATCTTGAGCTTTTACCTGAAAATAGTATTTCTGAAATTACGTTTAGTGTAAGTTGATCTTTGTCTTTAAAATCAGGAATATGAAAAGTTATAGCTAGCATCTCAACTTCGCTCTCTTTATGAATCACTACTCTCTTAGCACCGTTTTGCTCAGGTTCTATAAACTTAAATTCAGGAATTTTTGCTCTGTTTTTAATCTTTGAAAATTCTTTGTCGGCTTTTTTAAAAACTTCTTCTGCCTCAACATCGCCGGTTACCATAAGAATTGCATTGTTTGGTTGATAGTACGTTTTGTGAAAATCTTTTATATCTTTTAATGTCCAAGTTTTGATATCGTTCATAAATCCTATCGGAGTCCAATGGTATGGATGATATACATATGCATTATTAAATAAGGCAAAATATAAATAGCCCATAGGAGAATTTTCAGTTCTCCATCTTCTTTCTTCGGCAACAACATCGCGTTCCGGTTGAAACTCTTCATCTTTTAGTTTGAGGTTTTTCATAAGTTCTGCATATAGTTCTAATGATTTTCCAAGATTTTGTGTACTTGATTTAATATAGTAGTGCGTATAGTCAAAGCTAGTTGATGCGTTGTTTACACCGCCTATGCTTTTTACCTCTTTATCAAACTCGCCTGCATCTAAGTTTTTTGTAGATTTAAAGTTCATGTGTTCTAACATGTGGGCAATGCCGGTTTTACCCATAACTTCGTTTCTGCTTCCCACCTTATAGAAAATATCAGTACTAATTACATTTGTACTATTTTTGAGAGGAATAACAACAATTTGCAGTCCGTTTTTTAGAGTTTTTGTTTCATATTTTGGTAGTGAAGATGCCATTAAAGTTCCTAAAATTAGAGTAAGGATTAAGAAAATTTTCATTTTCTATCACTTCCTATAGCCTCTGTAATATTTGTATATCCGTCAGCTTTTATAAGTTCGGTGAGTCTTATATTTATATTTTTAATCATGTCAAACCCGTGAAATATAAGTCCGCTGTATATTTGTACAAGTGAAGCTCCGGCTTTTATGCGTTTATAAGCCTCTTCCGCAGAATCTATACCGCCAACGGAGATAAGTGTTGTTTTGCCGTAAAGTTCTGATGCTATTGCATCAAATATTTCAAAGCTTTTTTTCTTTAAAACTGCTCCGCTAAGACCGCCTATATTTTTTGGATTTTTTACAAGAGAGTAGTCTATTGTCGTATTTGTAGCTATTATTCCATCAGCACCTTTATCAACCGCCATAGTAGTGAGTGCAACAGCATCTTCAATTGACATGTCAGGTGCAATTTTTAGTAAAATAGGTTTTTGTGTAATGGCTTTAGCTTCGGCAAAAAGTCTTGTAATAAACTCCTCATTTTGCAAATCTCGCAGACCGGGAGTATTTGGCGAAGAGATATTTATAACTAGATAATCACCGAGAGAATGAAGTGCTTTTATAAGTGTCGTATAATCATTTATAGCTTCACTCTCCGGAGTTAGTTTATTTTTTCCTATATTTACTCCAATAGGAGTAGTAAAAGGAAATCTTGTTTTTAATCTTTTTTGAACTTTTAATAGTCCTTCGTTATTGAATCCCATGGCATTTTGAAGACTCTCCTCTTCTACATGTCTAAACATTCTAGGTTTAGGATTTCCCTCTTGAGGTTTTGGTGTAACTGTTCCGATTTCGGTAAAACCAAATCCTAAAATCTGCATACCGCGAATCATGGTTGCATTTTTATCAAATCCGGCGCCAAGACCTACAGGGTTGAAAAATGTACGCCCAAAAAGCTCTTGAGTCAGTATATCGTTTGTAATAAAGTGAGATTCTAAAAACGGATTAAAAGGTATTTGACAAATATTAGGCAGTCTCAATACACATTCAGCAACATAGTGAGCACTTTCCGGCTCTAGTTTATATAACCAAGGTTTTATACTTTGATAATTTATCATGAGATTGTCTCTTTATTCTTAAAAAATTTAGTGATTATACTAAAAAAAAGTAAAGAGCAGTTGATAGTAGTAAAGTACTTTGCTTGTAAAAGTAACCAAAAAAGTATAGAATAAAAAGATAAAAAATATTAGGAGATAGCAATGAGCAAAGTTTTAATACCTCTGGCAAATGGGTTTGAAGAGATAGAAGCGATTAATATAATCGATGTTTTAAGAAGAGCGGAAATAAAAGTTTATATTGCCTCTTTGGATAATAAGGCCGGCGTTAAAGGTGCTCATGGTATTACAGTTCTTAGTGATATAGAGATAAAAGATGTAGATATCGATGGACTTGATATGATAGTTTTACCGGGTGGATGGGGTGGAACTCTTGCTCTGTGTGATGATAAAAATGTGCAAAATATTCTTAAAGTTATGGATAAAAAAAATAAAAGCATAGGTGCAATTTGTGCGGCACCGCTTGCGCTTCATAAAGCCGGAGTACTAAAGCATAATTATACATGTTATCCTTCAATCGAAGAGCAGATAAGAGAGGATGGTTTCTTTGGAGATAAAGCAATGGTTGTTGAGGATGGCAATGTAATGACATCGCGTGGACCGGCAACTGCCATATGTTTTGCACTGCAAATTGTAAAAAAATTAAAAGGACAAGAGAGCTACAACCTAGTTAAAGAGGCACTTTTGGCTAATTATTGTAATTAAAAAAAAGCAAAAAAATGCTAAAATAAGGTTAGTAAATTAAAGGATATAAATTTTGAGAACAACATTAATTATTGGTGCAGGCGGAGTAAGCCGTGTGGTTGTATATAAATGCGTACAAAATGCAGATGTTTTTGGCAAGATAGTACTGGCTAGTAGAACGCTTAAAAAGTGTCAAGATATAAAAGACGAGTTGCCAAATGCGGATATTGAGGTTGCTTCAGTAGATGCCGATAGTACAGAAGAACTTGTAAAACTCATCAATACATGTAAGCCTAGTATTGTTATAAACGTTGCTCTTCCTTATCAGGATTTGACAATTATGGATGCATGTATTGCTACAAAAACACCATATCTTGATACTGCAAATTATGAACATCCAGATGAAGCTAAATTTGAATATAAACTTCAATGGGCAAGAGATGCAAAATTTAAAGAAGCAGGGATTATGGGGCTTTTAGGAAGCGGATTTGACCCTGGGGCTACAAATGTATTTTGTGCATATGCCCAAAAACACTACTTTGATGAAATACATACTATAGATATACTTGACTGTAATGCCGGTGATCACGGTTATGCTTTTGCTACAAACTTTAATCCGGAAATTAACTTAAGAGAAGTATCTTCAAAGGGTCGTTATTGGGAAGAGGGCAGATGGATAGAGACTGAACCGATGGAAATTATGCAAGTTTGGGACTATCCTGAAGTCGGTCCAAAAGATAGTTATTTGCTTTATCATGAAGAGATGGAATCACTTGTAAAGCACATAAAAGGACTAAAGAGAATTAGATTTTTTATGACATTTGGACAGAGTTATCTTACTCATATGAAGTGCTTAGAAAATGTAGGTATGCTTGGAATTGAGCCTGTTGAACATAAAGGGATGAAGATTGTTCCTATGGAATTTTTAAAAACACTTCTTCCAGATCCTGCGTCTCTTGGACCTCGTACAAAAGGAAAAACAAATATCGGTATTGTAGCTGAAGGTATAAAAGACGGCAAAAAGAGAAAGATTTACATCTATCAAGTAAAAAATCATGAAGAGTGTTTCGCTGAGACAAACTCTCAAGGTGTTTCATATACGACAGGAGTTCCTGCTATGATTGGTGCAAAACTTATGTTAAAAGGTATTTGGAACGGTGTTGGAGTTTTCAACATGGAGCAGATGAATCCAGACCCGTTTATGGATGAGATGAACACTAGTGGGCTTCCTTGGCAGATAAAAGAGTTAGAAGTATAGAGTTTACAGATGACTTTTAAGCATATAATATCAAATTTAGAGTCATTGCCTCCGTTGTCAAATACGGCATTTATGATACAAAAGCTCTATAGTCGCGGTGCTAAAAATATTGATATTATAAAACTTGTTAGAGTCATAGAAGGAGATGCCGTTTTAGCCGCAAATATTTTAAAAATGATAAATGCACCTATATACGGCTTTTCAAGAAAAATTATTTCAATTTCGCAAGCCGTAACACTTTTTGGTACTGATGAAATATACGGCTTAGTCTTAAAATATGCCATACAAGAACAGTTAAAAGCAAAAACAAATATATATGGCGTTGATAATGAGAAATTTAATGATATTTGTCATCTTCAAAGCACTCTAATGATGCAGTGGTACTCTAAAATAGACCTTAGACATGCCCAGTTTTTATCTCCACTGGCTCTAATAATGGAGACTGGAAAGCTTATTTTGGCAAAAGAGGTTATGCAAAGTAATTTTTCAAAAGAGTTTACTTCAGGATATATAAAATCTAACAATAGTACTGAGTTTGAGTATCGTTTATTAGATACAACAACATACTATCTCACAGGATTGCTTTTTGAACATTGGAATTTAGAGCCACTCTATGTAGAGATATTAAAAGGACTAGATTTTGAATCAGACAACTCTTCTAAGGTAGAATCATATATAAACTCTTTAGATATTGTGAGAACTGCAGTAAATTTAAAAAATGTTTTAACAGATACTTCCATTAAAGATGCTTGCGAAATGGTAGAAGATATTGAGCTTGATGTTGAACATTTTAAGAGAGTTGCAAATAGAGTTAAAGAGCAATACGGTAAAATTTTAAAAGATAGAGTAAAAAATATTAGATAAGTGTAGATAAATTATGAATCAATTAAAAACACCATACTATATGTGTGAAGAATCACTTTTAAGAAAAAATCTTGAATTGTTGGATTATGTACAAAGACAAAGCGGGGCGAAAATTATTTTAGCTCTAAAGGGTTTTGCAATGTGGAGTACATTTCCACTAGTAAAACAGTATTTAAAAGGGTGTACTTCAAGCGGATTGCATGAAGCATTGTTGGCTAGAGAAGAGTTTGCAAAAGATAATAAAAATCTTGAAGTTCATACTTACTCTCCTGCGTACAAAGACGAGGATATTGATGAGATAGCGCGCATATCCGATCATATTGTATTTAACTCCCCAAACCAGCTTTTTAAATATGCCACAAGAGTAAAAGAGATAAATAGACATGTAAGTCTCTCTTTAAGAATAAATCCCGAGCAGTCATCATCTCCAAAAGATATATATAATCCGTGCGGACTTTATAGCCGATTGGGAACAACTCTTGCAAATTTTGATGAGAGAGTGTTGGAGCATATAGACGGGCTTAATTTTCATGCACTTTGCGAACAAGATGTTGACGCATTAGAGGATGTTTTAGAGGTATTTGAAGCAAAGTTTTCAAAGTACTTTAAAAATATGAAGTATATAAATTTTGGCGGCGGACACCATATAACTAAAAAAGGTTATGATGTTGAGAAGCTTATCGGTGTAATTAAAGAGTTTAAAGCAAAATATAATGTTGATGTATATTTAGAACCCGGTGAAGCAGTTGGATGGCAAACCGGAACTTTGGTAAGCAGTGTATTGGATATTGTGCATAACGGCATGGATATAGCAATTTTAGACACTTCCGCGGAAGCGCATATGCCTGATACACTTGCAATGCCTTATCGTGCAATGGTGCGAGGAAGCGGTGAAGCAGGAGAGAAGAGATATACATACCGTTTTGGCGGAAATACATGTCTAGCGGGAGATATAATGGGTGATTACTCTTTTGAAGAACCTTTACATGTGGGCGATAAAGTAATATTTGAAGATCAAATTCACTACACTTTTGTAAAAAACACGACGTTCAACGGTATAAAGTTACCCTCATTGGTTATACTAAGAGAGGATGAAACTGTTGATGTTATAAAAGAGTTTGGATATCAAGACTACAAAGGAAGACTTTCATGAAAATATTAGCTATATATCGTATGAATATAATAAATAAACTTTGCTTACTTGTGGGAGAAGATTAATGATTGAAGATAAACAGAGATGGAATGAGAGGTATTTGGATAATCCAATGCCTCAGAGTGTTTCACCATTGGTTGAGAAATATATACAACATGTAAAAGTCGGTCATGCAATAGATATTGCCTGTGGAACAGGTAGAAATACGCACTATTTAGCTGACTTGGGATTTATTGTCGATGCCGTTGATATATCAGATTATGCATTAAATAAAGTAAAAAAAAGTTCGACTATAAATAAGATAGACACTGATTTAGACAAATATAACTTAACTCCAAATAAGTATGATTTAATAGTTAATGTAAACTATTTAAATCGCAGATTGGTATCTCAGATGAAAGATGCTCTAAAAAGTGGCGGTGTTATAATGTTTGAAACTTTTATAGTTGCTCATGGCGATTTTAAACTTCCGACTACAAATTTAGATTATCTTTTACGTAAAAATGAGCTTTTACACTCTTTTATCGGTCTTGATGTAATTTACTATGAAGAGAAGATAGACACAAATCTAAGAGGAGAGCGAATTAAAGTCGCTTCTTTAGTGGCTAAAAAAGTTTAATACTTTTTTAGCTTTTAAATTCATTTATACTAGAATCAAGCGAGTTCGCAACTTCGAGCAGACTTTTAGAATCATTTTCTATACTAAGTACTCTCTCTTTGTTTGAAGTTGATAGATTGTTAATTTCCGAAATTTTGCTTATGATTTCATCAGTGTGTTTTACAATAGTCTCAGAATCATTGACAGACTGTATTGCCACTTCAATAGAGTGTCTCATTTCATACGATGTGTCGTTTATTTTTTCTTCAACATCTTTAGATATAGCCGTAAGTTTTTCCATTCCTTTTGCATTATTATTCATTTTATCGCTAACATCATTGATTGATTGAACAATAGTGCTTACACTAATCTCTATCTCTGAAAGCGATTTTTGCGTTCTCTCTGCAAGTTTACGTACTTCATCTGCAACGACTGCAAAACCGCGACCGTGTTCTCCCGCACGAGCAGCTTCAATAGCGGCATTAAGAGCAAGAAGATTAGTCTGTTCTGCTATATCTTTAATAACAAGTAAAACACTTTTTACCTGATCTGCATCTTGTTTTAAGTGAGACAGTTGACTTGAGAGATCGTTTTCTACCTCTATAAACGAGTCAACTTCGTTGACCAGTTCATCAAGCGCTTTTTTTGATGACTCAAGATTTTCATTTGCCAGTGAAACTTTTTTCTGTGTTTCTCTAGCCATCTCTATAGATTTATCAAGAATATCTTTTATAGATTTACTTTTATGTGTAGTGTCAGAGACAATTATACTTTCATTCTCTATGCTTTCATGAATAGAATAAGACGCTTTTGTAATTGTATTTGCAATTAAAACATTTCTACTTCCAAGAGATTTTACATCATTAATTGTATTTTGTATAGCAGCAACAAAGTCATTAACTGCGTATGCGGATTCTGCAAACTCATTTTTTTGTACTATTTCAATTCGTCTAGTTAAATCTTTATCTCCGTCAACAAGTGCACGAATACGAGCACGAAGTTCATCTAAAGGTGCAAGAACCTCTTTTTTAAAAAACATACTAATTATAATTGCAAAAGCTACAAATACTATAATTAGAGTTATTAATAAAATCATTTTTGTATTATCAATCTCTTTGTCATTAGAATCAAGAGAGATAACAAGATTCATAACACCCAGTATATCGCCTACTTTCGCATTAGCATGACAGGATAAACATGTATTCTCGGCTACCATAGGATTAAGAAGTTGAATTGAGTGGTGCTCGGCATCTTTCTTTTCAATTGTTCTTGATTTTTTTGTAGCAAATATCTCTTTAATTAATGGGTCATTTGTAAAAGTTTCACCATCTTGTTTATATAGTTCTAATACAATTTCAGATTTATACACGTCAAGTAAATCAATTCCGTTGATATTTTTCGCCTTACTTAGTGTCTCTTCAACAACTTTTGGGTCACCTGATAACATACTCTGAGTAACTGTTTGAAATATAGATTGGCTCAACATTTCCAGAGACTGCTTTGCTGTTTTATTTGAAAAATCATTAAAAGTATAAGATATATAACTATACATAGAAACTATTGCGAGAGCGCCAAAAAATAGAATTGTAATTATAATGCGAGATTTTACAGTTGCTAACATGTGTTACCGTCCAAAATTAAAATAATAGTTATTTTATCATAACAATGTCTCAAAATATGTTTTTTTTCTTATTTTTTAAGATTAAAGTGAGATTGTTGTTTTATAGTATTTTCTATGGACAATTTAAGTTAAATAGTGTGTAAAATATCACAGACCTTCCAATAAAATATACCAAAGTCTATCTACTTCTTCATTGCTTAAAAATAGGGTAGATTTATTTTTAAGCAATTCTCCTAATGCATCTTTTTTTATACTAAATGTATTTGAACACTGTTTGTGAACAGGTAAAAAAGCACGAAGAAGCGAAACGTCATCTTCAATTATTTTATTTGAACATAAAAAACACTCAAACTCATTATGTAATCTTCCTTCATGTTCTAATAATTTTATGTATGATTCAACGGCTACTCTTTTTGGATTTTGCCTATTCCAGTTTATTGAAGCACTCTCTAAAAGTTCAAAGTAAAATGCATCTAATTCATCTGCATCTTTTAGATGTTTATAAAATAGAGTAGTAAAATCCTGCCATACTCTTAGAAGTTTATAATCATTTATCCATTTAAAACCAATATGAATTACATCTTTTAATCTATATATAGTTGATTTAGGCGAATTCTCCTTTTCATAATCAATTTTAAATCCAAGATTGATTACGCTATGCCTTGCTCCATAGAATCTGTAAAGAGTATCTAAGCTCTCTCTTGATACTATTGTGACTATCAAATCTTCATCTTTTACTCTGTTAAGATTTAGAATAAAACCTTGCATGTCTAGCTTCTTTTATACTCATATTTTATTTTTTGTTAGAAAATCATCTGGATATTATAATTTTTTAAACCTTTAAACTGTATAATGCAACTCTTGTCTCTAAATAGGCTAAGTTTCTTTAAAAAGAGATTAAATTTGTAATAAAATTACAAAAAAATGTAAAATATAGGAGTTAATATGGTTGAATATCATGACTTATTGAGATCATTCAAAGATAATTGTGGTTTTGGTCTCGTAGCAAACATTAAAAATAGAGCGTCTCATAAAATTTTAAATGATGCTATAACTGCATTGGAAAGAATGATGCACCGCGGTGCAGTAGCGGCTGATGGCAAAACGGGAGACGGAAGCGGATTGCTTTTATCTTTTCCTGAAGAATTTTTACGCAAAGAAGCTACTAAAGAGGGCATTGAATTACCAAAACAATTTGCAATAGCTTCTATTTTTACAAAAGATATCAAAAACTTAGATATAGTAGAGAATATCTGTGAAGCAAATGACTTGAAAATTGTATTTCGCAGAACGGTTCCTATTGATGTAAATGCACTAGGCGAACAAGCTCTTGCGTCACTGCCTAATATGGTTCAACTTTTTATTACTCCAAACTCAATAATGGCTACAAACAGATTTGATGCACTTTTATACCTTTCTCGTAAAGAGAGTGAGCATAAACTTGTAAATGATAGAGATTTTTATATTGCATCAATGAGTTCAAAAGTTCTTTCATATAAAGGACTTGTTATGCCTACCCATATTAAAGAGTTTTATAAAGATTTGCAAGATGAGAGTTTTAAAATATCTTTTTCACTTTTTCATCAGAGATTTTCAACAAACACGCTTCCGGAATGGAGACTTGCACAGCCGTTTCGCTCAGTTGCTCACAACGGTGAAATAAACTCCGTAGAAGGAAATCGTTTTAATGTTGAAATAAAATCAGAATCAATAAAAAGTGAAGTTTTTACTAACGAAGAGATACAAAGAATACTTCCTATTTTACAATTGAAATCATCAGACAGCGCAAGTGCCGATAACTTTTTTGAATTTCTTCTCGTAAACGGTATGGATTTCTTTAAAGCTGTTCGTGCAGTTATCCCGGCTGCTTGGCAAAATGCTCCACATATGGATCCTGAACTTCGTGCATTTTATGAGTTCCAATCAACGGTTTTTGAAGCTTGGGACGGTCCGGCGGCATTTTCCGTTACTGATGGCAGATATGTAGGATGTGTGTTAGATAGAAACGGTCTTCGTCCTTCAAAATATATAATTACAAAAGATGACACTCTTTTGATTGCAAGTGAATACGGTGTTACAGATATTCCTGAAGAGAATATTAAAGAAAGAGGTCGTCTTCAATCCGGAGAGATGTTAGGGCTTGACCTTAAATTTGGAAAAATATTTAAAAACAGTGAAATTAACGATTATTTAAAAAGTTCAAACCCATATATGAAGTGGTTAAATGAGCATATGATATATCTGCAAGAACATGTAAGCGAACAGTACATGTCAGATTCTGAGTATGATAAACAAGAGTTGATAAACAGACAGAGATATTTTAACGTAACGCATGAAGTTATAGAGCAAGTTATCGAGCCTATGATTGTTGAAGGAAAAGAGGCAGTAGGCTCTATGGGTGATGATACTCCGCTTGCCGCATTTTCAAACAAACAAAGAGCATTTAGTGATTTCTTTAAACAAAAATTTGCTCAAGTGACAAACCCGCCGATTGATCCGATTAGAGAGAAAGTCGTTATGAGTTTAAATACGGGCTTTGGAGAAGTTCACAACATACTTGATGAAGTTCCTTTTCATGCGCATCGTTTAAAATCAATTTCTCCAATAATAACAAGTGAAAAATTAAAAGTATTAAAATCTTTCGGAGATAAAAAATCTCCTAGTTATCAAGATTTTTACCGTAATAAAACATTTTCGACAGCTTATGAACAAGATTTGAAAAAAGCATTAGACTCCTTAGTTGAAAATGTTATTAATTCTGTTAAAAATGAAGGTACCAGAATTGTTATTTTAGATGATTATGAGTTTAGTCAAAAAAATAGAGTTATGCCTATGGCTATGGCAATAGGACGTTTAAATATAGCACTTTTAAAAGCTAAAATTCGTCATCTTGTATCTATGGTTGCAGTTACATGTGAAGTGCATGATTCTCATAGCGCAGCTGTACTTATCGGTTATGGTGCAAATGCGATTCATCCTAAACTTTTGGCAGAAACGGTAATAGAACATACGAAAAGGTCTAAAGCGATAACGCTTGACTGTAATGCAGCTTTAAAAGCTGTTCATTGCTCTTTAAATGCCGGAATTTTAAAAATAATGTCTAAAATGGGTATATCTACTATTGCATCGTATAGAAACGCGGGTCTGTTTGACGTTATGGGACTTAGTAATCAAATAGTAAGAGAGTGCTTTGAGATGTCAAATTCTGCACTTGGCGGACTTGATTATAACGATATTGATGAGAGACTTAAAAAATATCATACGGAAGCGTTTAGCGAGAGTGGGTTTAATAAAATTTTCCCGCTAAATATCGGCGGATATTATAAGTTTTATAGCGATCAAGAGCATCATGATTTCGGTCCTGCAGTCATCCACGCTATACATGCTACGGCAGAAAGCGGAAGTAAGAAAGATTATGAAAAACTAAGAGATTTGGTAAATAAAAGAGGATTGAAATTTATTCGTGATTTCTTTGAATTAAAATCAGACAGAAAAGCTATTGATATCTCCGAAGTTGAACCAAAAGAAGAGATATTTAAAAGATTTGCTTCTGCTGCAATGAGTCTTGGTTCAATCTCTCCGGAAGCTCATGAGACTATTGCTATGGCAATGAATAGAATCGGCGCTCAGTCAAACTCTGGAGAAGGTGGAGAAGACAGCGAGCGTTTCGGAACTGATAGAAACTCAAAGATAAAACAAGTGGCATCAGGAAGATTCGGTGTTACGCCTGCTTATTTGCGTTCGGCTGAAGAGATTCAGATTAAAGTTGCTCAAGGTGCAAAACCAGGTGAAGGCGGACAGCTTCCAGGACATAAAGTTTCAGCTCTTATCGGTAAACTTCGTTATACGATACCGGGTGTTACTCTGATTTCTCCTCCTCCTCATCATGATATCTACTCTATTGAGGATTTGGCACAACTTATTTTTGACGTTAAGCAGGTAAATCCAAAAGCTAGAGTTGCAGTAAAACTTGTTTCTACAATCGGAGTTGGTACGATTGCAGCCGGTGTTGCAAAAGCGTATGCAGATAAAATTATTATTTCTGGTGGCGATGGCGGTACAGGTGCTGCACCTCTGACTTCTATCAAGTTTGCAGGAAATCCTTGGGAGCTTGGGCTTAGTGAAGCGCATAATGCGCTTAAAGCAAATAACTTAAGAGGGCTTGTAGAAGTTCAAGCAGACGGCGGTTTAAAAAGTGGACTTGATGTAGTTAAAGCGGCACTTTTAGGTGCTGAGAGTTATGCATTTGGAACAGGTGTTTTAACTATCGTAGGTTGTAAAATGCTTCGTATTTGTCATGTAAATAAATGTTCAGTAGGTATTGCAACTCAAAACGAAAAACTTCGTCAAGAGTTTTTTAAAGGACATGTAAACCAACTTATTAACTATTTTACTCTTTTGGCTGAAGATATTCGTTCTATTATGGCTGAACTCGGTTTTAAAACTATGGAAGAGATGATAGGAAGAAGCGATATATTAAAAGTTGTTGATGATAAGTTTGCTCAAAAATTTGATTTCTCATCTGTTCTTCATCAAGAGCAAGGTGTTAATACTCATCAGCAAAAATTTAATCATCCGTTTGATGATAATGCTTTTGAAAAAGATGTTTTAAGTGAGGTTATGAGTTCTATAAAACATCCTGAACATCCTGCTAGAATCAGTAGAGAAATAAGCAATATACATAGAAGTTTCGGAGCATTAATAAGTGGTGAAATTGCTGAATACTACGGTAATAAAGGCTTAAGTGCAGATACAATTAGAATAAATTTAACAGGTATTTCAGGACAAGCTCTTGGTGCGTTTTTAATTCCGGGAGTATCAATTTATTTGAGCGGTGTTGCAAACGATTATATTGGAAAAGGTATGCACGGCGGTAAAATAATTATCACTTCAGTAAATGAGGGCGAAGAATTTGCTGCAGGAGGAAACACATGTCTTTATGGTGCAACAGGCGGTAAGCTTTATATTTCGGGAAGCGTGGGCGAGAGATTTGCGGTTCGTAACTCTGGTGCATTAGCCGTTGTTGAGGGAACAGGAGACAACGCTTGCGAATATATGACAGGCGGTGTAGTAGTTATTTTAGGCAAAACGGGGATTAACTTCGGTGCAGGTATGACAGGTGGAATCAGCTTTGTTTATGATGAAGAACATAAATTTGTCGAAAATGCAAACCGTGAACTTGTAGAGTTAGTAAGAATTGATACGGATGAGACGGATGAAGCAAGACACTATCTAAAAAAACTTTTAAAAGATTATGTTGTTGAAACAGGAAGTAAAAAAGCAAAAGCACTGCTTGATAATTTTAGAGTAGAAGTTAGAAGTTTTTGGTTAGTAAAACCTAAAAACTTAACTAAACTGCCTATGAATTTAGAGATTGGAGATTAATCATGAGAGAGTATTTAACAATAGATAGAATAGAAGCCAGAAAAAGATTAGTCGTCGAGAGAACAAAAGATTTTGGCGAAATTTATGAGGTTTTTGACCGCAATGAAGCAGCAACTCAAAGTGAGAGATGTATCCAATGCGGAGACCCGTTTTGTTTAAATAAATGCCCGCTTCATAATTATGTTCCGCAATGGTTAAAAGCTGTAGCTGAAAAAGATTTGGAGTTTGCGTTTAAACTTTCAAACGAACCCTCTCCGTTTCCAGAAGTAATGGGTAGAGTTTGTCCTCATGACAGACTATGCGAAGGGGATTGTACCCTAAATGACGGACATGGAGCTATTACAATCGGCTCTGTTGAGACACATATTACAGAAGAGGGATTTAAAGCAGGTTTTAAACCTGAATTTCCCGGAATAATTACTGATAAAAAAGTTGCTATTATAGGTAGCGGTCCTGCCGGACTCTCTGCTGCAACGTATCTTTTACGCTCAGGAATAGCTGTAACTATGTATGAGAGAAGTGATAGAGCAGGTGGGCTTTTAACTTATGGAATTCCAAATTTTAAATTAGATAAAAAGATAGTAGAACGTCGTGTAAAGTATCTTGTAGAAGCAGGTATGAAACTTGTGCTTAACTGTGAAGTTGGCAAGGATATAAGTTTTGAAGAGATAGCTGATAAGCATGATGCTATATTTATAGGCGTCGGGGCTACAAAAGCTAAAAAAGCCTCTATTAACGGTGAAAGAGCTGCTAATGTTTATAATGCAATGGATTATTTAACTGCCATTCAGAAGAAAAATTTTAAAACTTCATACGATAAAAAATTTGATTTTAAAGATAAAGAGGTAGTTGTAATCGGCGGTGGAGATACTGCCATGGACTGTTTAAGAACTGCTAAAAGAGAGGGCGCAAGAAGTGTAACATGTCTATATCGCCGTGATGCACATAATATGCCAGGGAGTCAAAAAGAGTATAAGAATGCTATGGAAGAGGGTGTCGATTTTACATTTTTTGTCTCTCCAAAAGAGATTATCTTAAATGATAAAGGCAATGCTATTGCAGTTGAAGTTATAAAAACTACTCTTGGTGCAAAAGATAATAACGGACGTCAAAAGATGGAAGAGATAAAGGGTAGTGAATTTAGAGTTAATGCTGACGTAATTATCTTATCTTTAGGATTTGACCCTGAAATACCATCTTTTTTGGCAGAAAACGGTATTGATACAAATAAGTGGGGTGGAATTATAATAAACGAAGATACCCATGAAACGACAACTTCTGGAATATATGCCGGCGGTGACTGTTATAGAGGTGCCGATTTAGTAGTAAGTGCAGCATATGACGGTCGTGAAGCGGCAAAAAGTATAGCCAAATCTATACTAAAATAGTAAAACAAACTTTTTACATGTAGCTAATTTACATGTAAAAAGAAGTATCTTTTTTTGGATGCGTTATAACCTTACCCATAGCTTTTAATAAATCATACACTAAACAAAACAGTGCTGTTATGTTCTCTTTTATAAGAATCCCTCTGCTACGAGTCTTTCTTATGGATTAAGCCTTTTTGTTTAACTAGCAATTTGGGGTATATAATTTTTTTATAAAATTGTAGAGGAGTATATTATGCAAAAAACATTTAAAGAGGCGATGGATTTTAGACATGCATGTAAACTTTTTGATGAAAACAGAAAAATATCTAATGAAGATATAAGAGAGATACTAGAAGCAGAGCGCAAATCCCCATCATTTTCAAAATGATTCTTTTTATCTGTAGTTTTTACTATGAAATAACCGTCTTCTAAAACATAAGCGCTGTATCAACTTCTTATAAGTTGTTCTGGTGTAGATGGTTTTTATGTATTATTTAAAAAAACGATTCGCGACCCTTACTAAACTCTTTTTTACTATTGCAATAACACAGCATAAAATCTTCTTTTTTAAAATATTATCACTATTTGACAAAAAATTATTTAAAGTTATTTATGATATATTAAAAAATTAAATAAGGATAGAATATATGAACGGTTTAAAAGTAATCTCTGTCGATGATACTCTTATGAATCTGATTCTAATAGAAGAAATAGCAAAAGAGATGGGTATATATGTACAAAGCTTCCAAGATCCTATTGAAGCCTTAGAACATATAAAAAATAATCGGGTAGATATGATGTTTGCGGACTACATGATGCCTCAGATGGATGGATTGGAACTTATAACACAAGCACTTCGTATTCAAGATGAACTTATTCCTATTATGGTTACCGCAGTTGATGATGATCATGATTTAAAGATAGAAGCTCTAAGAGTAGGTGCGGCGGATTTTTTGACAAAACCGGTAGATATAGCGCAGCTTGAAGCAAAAATAAAGAATTTTACAAAAATAATCCAACTTAAGCTTCAGCTGAAAAATTTTAACGACATACTTAAAGAAGAGGTTAAAAAAGCTACCGAAGACCTTATTGACAGAGAACATGAAGCACTTGAAATCATCTCAAGACTAGCAGAGTATAGAGATCCTGAGACAGGGAGTCATATTTCAAGAGTTGCACACTATTCAAAGCTACTTGCTAAAGAGTACGGTTTTAGTGAAAAAGAGCAGGATATAATATTTTTTGCTTCACCTCTGCACGATATAGGAAAAGTAGGTATAAGAGACAATATTCTATTAAAACCGGCAAAGTTAGAAGATGATGAATATGAGATAATGAAAACTCACTCCGTCATAGGGTATGAGATACTAAAGAATAGTAAAAATCCATATCTTCAAGCAGGTGCGCTAATAGCAAAAACACATCATGAAAAGTATGAAGGAAATGGTTATCCTGAAGGATTGAAAGGTAATGAAATCCATATATACGGGCGAATAACCGCTATTGCAGACGTATTTGATGCCTTGACTTCTCAAAGACCTTACAAAGATCCATGGAGCTTTGAAGATGCAAAAGATTTTTTAGTAAAAGAGTCTGGAAAACATTTTGATTCGGAGTTAGTAGAGTTGTTCGTTAAAAATATCGATAAGATAAAAGAGATATATTTAAAATTTGAAGAGTAGGAGAGAGTGATGTTTATAGATAATTTGATACTTGATAAAAACGGTAATTGGAAATATGTTTCTGATAACATAGAAAAAAAAGAGGATGCTGATATAGTATTTGTCTTTGGTGATACTGATATAATTAAAAATAAAGATACGTTTTATAAAATAAAAAGCAGTTATCCAAATGCTCATATAGTGGGTTCTTCATCATCAGGCAATATACTGGGAAAAGAGATATCCAAAAATTCTCTTGTAATGACTGCCGTAGAATTTGAAAGCTCGAAAGTAGAGGTATGCAGTGTGGATTTTACAGATAGTACTACTTTGGAAGAGCTCTCATCTGAACTTGTTGATAAATTAAGTAAAGATGGGTTGAAGCATGTATTTGTGCTCTCAGACGGTTTAAAAGTAAACGGTTCCGAACTGGTCAGAGGTATGAACGCTTCACTGCACGGTGTACATGTAACAGGCGGTTTAGCCGGTGACGGTGCAAGATTTCAAGAGACTTTCGTCTTAAGTGACGATGAGGCAAAAGAGGGGAGAATAGCAGCTGTAGGTTTTTATGGAAAAGATCTAAAAATAAGCAGCGGCTGTTTCGGTGGTTGGAGTGAGTTTGGAACATACAGAACTATAACCAGATCTGAGGGTAACGTAGTGTACGAAATAGATGGTGAACCTGCACTTGATCTATACAAAAGATATTTAGGACAATATGCGGATGATTTGCCAAACAGCGGTCTTCGTTTTCCTCTTAGTATAAAAAAAGAGAGTAACGATCCTGAAATCATAAGAACGCTTTTGGCGATTGATGAAGATAAAAAGTCTATAACGTTTGCAGGAGACGTACCTAATGGATATTCGGCAAGATTAATGAAGCCGGATATTGATAAACTGATAGACGGGGCTGGAAAAGCAGCAAGCGAGATAACCATCGCTAACTCTAAACCGGCACTTGGTCTTGTAGTTAGCTGTGTTGGTCGTAAGATAGTGTTGGGTCAGTTAATAGACGAAGAGCTAGAAGAGGTGGGCAATATTTTAGGAGATAATATAAATCTTGTAGGTTTTTACTCCTACGGTGAAATAGCACCGTTTAAAAAGGACAAAATGAGATGCGAACTGCATAATCAGACTATGACCCTAACGGCAATATACGAAGACTGATATGAATCGTTTATTAAAAAGACAATTAAAGAGATACTTTGGAGAAAGTTTCGATATCTCCTTGATGCCTGAAAATTTCTCCGAATTCATTGAGGATGTTTCTAGTAGTTATGATGATTTTTATGAGGAAAAAAAATTTTTAGAACATACCATAGATATAAATTCTCAAGATATTGAAAAAGCTAATATTAAGATAAAAGAGCAAAATATCCATCTTCAAAAACTTCTAGAAGAAACATCAGATGAAAACGAAGAGATGATCTACATGTTAAAGCAGTACAAAGAGGCTATAGATACTTCGCTCATAGTAAGCACTACCGATACGCACGGAATTATCAGGTATGTGAACGATAATTTTGTACAGATAAGCGGATACTCTCAAGAAGAGCTCATAGGACGCCCCCATAACATAGTAAGACATCCTGATACTCCTGAATTAATATTTGAAGATATGTGGAAGACAATCTTAGATAAAAAAGTATGGCAGGGTATCATACAAAATAAGAAAAAAAACGGATCGACATATTACGTAAATGCCGTGGTAGTTCCTCTTTTAAATAGAAACGGCGATATTGTTGAGTTTATGGCTTTAAGAGAAGATATAACCGCCGCCATAGAATATCAAAACAAGCTTGAATCTCAAAAACAAAGAGTATCTGTTATATTGGATAATCAAGAGAGCATTATAGTCCTTTTTGATGAAAAAGACGGGGTAATAGAGGTAAATAGAAAGTTCTATGAAGTATTCGGATTTAACTCTTTTGCAGAGTTCAAAGAAAAACATAAATGTATATGTGAGCTTTTTGAAGAGAGAGAAAACTTCTTAAAATCTAGCACAGATGAGAAACTTTGGGTTATCCCTATTTTAGAAGAATCCCAAAAAGTTCATCTTGCTATGATAAATAAAAGAGTTTACAGCGTAAAGGTAGCGATAATAGATATAGAGAATAAAAAAACATATCTTGCCACATTTACGGATATTACAGAAATAGAAGAAGCGAGAATAAAATCTCAAGAAGCAGAGAGAGAAAAAGCTAACTTTTTAGCTAATATGAGTCATGAGATAAGAACTCCGATGAACTCTATCTTGGGTTTTTCAGAGCTTTTGTCAAAGACACAGCTTGATCCAAAACAGAGTAAATACACAAAGCTGATAAAAAGCTCTACGGCAACCTTGATACAGATAATAAACGATATACTTGATTTTTCAAAACTTGAAAGCGGGCAGAGCGAGATTGAGATATCGAATGTAAATCCTTTTATGGAGTTTGAAGATACTCTTATGCTTTTAGCCGAAAAGGCCAGAGAAAAAAACCTGTCATATATAATAGACATCGATTCTGCTCTTCCTGAATGTATAGGAATAGATAGTTTCCACATAAAACAGATATTGATAAATCTGATAGGTAATGCTATAAAATTCACTCATGAACATGGAACAATATATATAAAAATAGAAAGTATAGTCACTAAGGATGAAAAAAAAGTAAGGTTCATAGTTCAAGACAGCGGTATAGGTATTCCTAAAGATCGCCAAGATAAGATATTCGAGCCGTTCTCACAGGCTGACAGTTCGACCACGAGAAAATTCGGCGGAACGGGTCTGGGTCTTAGCATATCAAGCTCTTTGAGCAAGCTTATGGGAAGCCGGCTTCAATTAGAGAGTGAAGAAGGAAAGGGAAGCAAGTTCTATTTTGATATTTCTTATATAGATTGTGCGGCAAACAGTACATTAAAAGAGCATCTAAATGATTTTAAAGTATATGTTTATAACATGAACGAAACCTTGCTCAAGTATTTATCGACGCAGCTAAACTCTTACAAAGTTGATTATATCGTTATAGACGACTTTGATAAAAAATTAGATATTCCTAATTCAGTAATTATTTCAAAAGATGAAAAGTTTTCAAAAAAATTCAAAAAAGCCAGAATATTACTGCTTACAAAAGCAGATAAATGTGTGGAAAACTCAAGATGTCAGCATATTGAAATATTTGATGATTTTCCGTCTATATTATATAACGAACTTATGCGTTTAAAATTAATAGATACAGACGTTCAAAAAAGCAAAGATTATAATAATATAAATTTAAAAATATTGATAGCCGAAGATTATGAAATAAACAGGATTCTTGTATCTGAACTTTTAGGACAATTTGAAAATATAGAATATGCTTTTGCATTAAACGGGCAAGAAGCAGTAGATATGGCTATAAAAAATAAGTATGATTTAATACTTATGGATATAAATATGCCAATTATGAACGGTATGGATGCAACTAGGATATTGGTTAATGAATTTAATATACAAACACCCATAGTAGCTTTGACCGCCAATGCGCTTGAAGGAGACAAGGAGAAGTTTTTATCCGCAGGAATGGCAGATTATCTGACAAAACCTATAGATATAAAAGCATTTGAAACTATACTACTTAAATATAGCAATAAAATCTCAAAAGAAACGAAAGTAGCCTTAAAGATTGAAAGTAAAGAAGGTACTAAAGAAAACAATGAGATGCTTGATATAGGATTGTCTCTTAAGATGGCGGAAAAAAAGATGGGTTTAGCACAAAATATAATCGAAAAACTTTTTAAAAGTTATGCTTCTTCTTTAGAAAAAATAGTTACAAATTTAGAAAATGCAATCGATAAAAAAGATTTTGGCGTAATTCTTATAAATGCTCATAATTTAAAAAGTGGCGCAGCTTCTTTATGTTTTGAAAAAGTTATTACAATAGCACAAGAAATAGAATCAAATGCTAAGAACAAAAATGAGGATTTCGATTTTTTACAAAGATTAGAAAATCTAAAACCGTATCTTGAGACAATAAGAGAGTATAAATGAATAAAACATTTAAAGAGGCGATGGATTTTAGACATGCATGTAAACTTTTTGATGAAAACAGAAAAATATCTAATGAAGATATAAGAGAGATATTAGAAGCAGGGCGCAAATCTCCATCATCTTTTGGAATGGAGCCATGGAAGTTTTTAGTCATAACAAATGAAGAGCTAAAAGCTAAAATAAGACCTCACTGCTGGAATCAGCCTCAGATTACTACATGTTCTCATTTAGTAATTGTTCTTGCTGCGATTAAGAGTTTAAAAGTTGAGAGCGGAGTCGTAAAGCAGAGATTTTTAAGAAGAGAGATGCCTCAAGAGAAACTTGACTTTTACATGGATTTGTACGCAAAACATCTTAAAAAAACACTAAGCAGTGATGAAAATATACTCTGCTGGAGTGCAAGACAGACATATATAGCAGCGGCAAATATGATGACATGTGCGGCAACTTTAGGAATTGACAGTTGTCCTATAGAAGGTTTTGACAAAGAGGACGCAGAGAGAGTTTTAAACCTTGATACTAATAAATATCAACTATCTTTAGTGCTACCTTTTGGATATAGAGTAAATGAACAATCAACGCAGTTAAGGCTTGATTTTAACGATGTTGTAGAGTTTATAGATTAGTATCTGAATTTTGCGATAATTGGGTTATGGTCTGAAATATTTTTACTGTTAATGACTTCTGAGTATGTTAGTTCCAAGTCTCTGTAAAATATATAATCTATTGAGTTTGAAAAAATCTTTTTAAGATTTTTATCATCTTCAAACTCAACTTTTTTAAGTGATAAAGCTTCTGTAAACTCTTTTAAAAATTGGACTCTCTTTAAATTCCATGTATTAAAATCACCTGCAACTATCATAGCTCCTTCATGGGATTTAATAGCTGTATATATATAATTTAACTCATTTCTAAAATCACTGTTATTTACAAAATTTATAGCATGTAGATTAACCATGAGAATAGTTTTATCGTTTGATACTTTATGATGTGTTATTAGCGATACTTTATGGGTTGCATACTTTAGCTCCTGCTTTTTTGTAAGCAGAGACAACTCACTTTCACATGATGTTTTAAAAGCACTTAAAACACCGAAAACATGTCTTTTTGTTTGGATATTAGGAGACAATATATATGAATAATTTGATAAATCAAACTCTATTGAAATGCTCTTTTTCACTTCCTGTAAAAGCAGTATATCAAAATCATAGTTTTTTATAAGCAAATCAATAAAATTTTTGTATGAACTCTTTAGTGTAAGTTTTGCTACATTCCAGCATAAAATGCTAAACTCGTTTTGGAGTTTTATATCTTGATGTTGTAGTGATTTTATTAGATTTTGCGGTTTAAACATGAATCTTACTTTACCTTTAAAGCTGCGGTGCCAACACACGCATAAGATTTTCAAAAATTCTCTTAGGTGCAGAGACCTCTTTTGTGCCAAGGGATGAATTTTGTAGAAGTGTTTGAACCCATAAATCTATCTCTTTTATAGTGTTTTTAGAATATACAAAAGTAGCAATTTCATAGTTTAGAAATAGGCTTCTATTGTCAAAATTTACACTTCCTAGCATTACGCACTCTTCATCAAATAGCATCGCTTTTGCATGTAGCATTGAACCGTTGTAGAGATATATCTCAATACCGGACTCTTCAAGTTCTCTCATGTATGAGCTTCTGACTAAATTTACTATAGTGTGATTTGACTCTTTTGGTGTAACCAGTTTTATATCTACACCCCTATGATGTGCAATAATCAGGGCTTGAATAAGCGCATTGTTTGGTATAAAATATGGAGTAATAATATAAATCTTTTCTTTTGCTAAGTAGATGGCGGAAAGAAGCATCTCATAAAGAGTATCTCTATCTACATCCGGTCCTGAAGGAATAACTTGCAAAAATATTTCGCCTTGCTCCTCTTTATAATTATTGGTAAAGTCTAGTTTTTCTTTAGAAGCATAAAACCAGTCAGATGCAAAGACATCAAAAAAATGCTCTACAGATGAGCCTTCTATTAAAAACATAATATCTTCCCATCGTTTTTTACTATATTTTTCTCCTAAATATTCATTGGATAAATTTATTCCTCCGCTTAAAACTTTTTTATCGTCAAAAATATAAATTTTTCTATGGTTTCTTAAGTTTATATAGTTTCTAAAAGGCATCTCAAATATAGGCATAAAAAACTCAATTCTGACACCTGCATCTCTTAGCTCTTTGAGTCTGTTTTGAAACAGATACAAGATAATTGAACCCAGTGAATCAATGAGTATTTTTACTTTAACGCCATCTTTTGCTTTTTTTGTTAGTGCTTTTATAATTTTTTTTGTAACTTCATCGTATCCAAAAATATATGTACTTATATAGATAGAATTTTGACTCTCTTCAATACACTGCATAAAGGTTTCATAAACTTTTGTAGAGTCTGTGTACAAGATTAACTCTCTATTTTTTGTAGTATTAAAAATATTATAAACAAATTTACCGTTTTGCAGTTTCATACTCTCTTTTTTATATCTATTTTTTCTTTTTCTGGAACCGAAAATAAAATATAAAACGGCAGACACATACGGTAGAAGTATCATTGAAAGAAGCCAAGCTATTATGCTTGCAGGAGAACGTCTATTGTAGAGCATATGTACTAAAACAGATATTACCAAAAGCTCGCCGAAAATGATTAGTCCATGGTATAAAAATATATCAGGTGTAATATTCTTTAGCTGTTCATTCATTTAAAAATTATATCATTATTGCAATAAATGATACTCCTAAGTTTTTTCATCTGAAAAAATTTAGTATAATTGCAAAAAAAATTCAAAAGGTAACTCAATGTCAACATATATTTTCGGTCATACAAATCCGGATTCTGATTCTATAGTCGGAGCTATCTCTTTAGCATATCTTAAAAATCAATTAGGCGAAAATTGTATTGCAACACGTCAAGGTGATATATCTCCTGAGACTGAATTTATATTAAACAAATTCGGGGCAACTGCTCCCGAACTTAAAACATCTTACGCAGGAGAGAGCGTTTATTTGGTTGATTTTTCTGACCTTGCTCAAGCGCCAAAAGATATAAAAGAAGCAACAATCTTAGGTATTGTAGATCATCACAAGTTAGGAGATATTACGACTGATACTCCCTTAGAGTGCTGGATAAGACCGATTGGTTGTTCAAATACCGTTATAAAAGAGATGTATGATTATCATAAAGTTTCTATCCCAAAAGATATCGCGGGTATGATGATGTGTGCGATTTTGAGTGATACGGTAATTTTTAAATCTCCTACATGTACTAAAAATGATACAAAAGCGGTTAAAGAGCTTTCCGTAATTTGCGGCATAGAAGATTATAAAGCTCTTGCAATGCAAATGTTTATAGCTAAATCTGCAGTAGAAGGTGCAAGCGCTAGAAATCTCAATACGAGAGATTATAAAGCATTTGATATGAACGGCACTAAAGTAGGAGTCGGTCAATTGGAGATGGTTGATATTTCTGTACTAGAGAGCAGAATAAATGAACTTTTTGAAGATATGAAACTTATGAAACAAGAAGATGGTCTTCATACAATTATAATTCTTTTAACGGATATTATGAAAGAAGGGTCACAACTTCTTTGCATTAGTGATGATATAACTAAAGTGGAGAATGCATTTAAAGTAAAAATTCAAAATAACCAAGCATGGCTTGATGGAGTTTTGAGCCGTAAAAAGCAGGTTATACCTTTTCTTCAACCTCAGTTTTAATAATGCACGAGCTTTTATAGCTCGTATGCCATGCATGGTTTTGCAAAAAGATAGCCTTGAAAGTATTTACATCCAAGACTTTTGAGCATATCAAACTGCTCTTTTGTCTCAACCCCTTCTGCAATAACTTCAAAACCAAACTCTTCACCCATTGCGATTATAGTTTTAATAATAGTTTTGTCGGAACTGTTTGTCTCAAGTCCAAAAACAAAAGATTGATCAATTTTTAGTTCATTTATCTTAAGGTGTTTTAAATATACAAGACTGGAGTACCCTGTTCCAAAATCATCTATTGAAACGGATATACCAAGTTTGCTCAGCTCTTTTATCTTTTGCATAGCATCTTCTTGATTTTTTATTAGTACGCTCTCTGTTAATTCAACTCTTAATTTTGTCGGGTTCATAGAAGTTGAAGATATTAGATTTTTAATATTTGTTACAAAATCAATGTCTCTAAATTGTAGCGGACTTACATTTACGGAAATTCTCCACTCTTTTTTTATTTCGTTGTTTTTCCAAGCAATGAGTTGGTTTGCAGCTTCACGAAGTACATAAGCACCGAGTTCTTTTATGATACCGGACTCTTCTGCAAGCGGAATAAATTGTGCAGGAGAAATAAGCCCCATAACAGGATGCTGCCATCTCAGTAGCGCTTCAACCCCTGTAACTTTTGAGTCTGAGTCAACCTGTTTTTGATAATTTACAAAAAACTGATTTTCCAAGAGAGCTTCTTTTAAATGCTGAAGCATTGAAGATCTTGATTTTGTCATATTTTGAAGAGACTCATTATAAAAACGTATGATATTTTTTCCATCGCTTTTTGCTGTTCTTAAAGCGTATTCGGCTTGATTTAAGAGTGTATCTATATTTACGTTATGGTCAAAAAATAGAACTATCCCGATACTACTTGTTAGATAAAAGAATTGCTCTTTTATGCTAAATGGCTCTTTTGTCAGTAGAAGTATCTCGTTCGCAAATTCCTCTGCAATAATTGCCGCTTCATCTTCTGAAGACGAGATGTTTTCTAAAAGAATTAAAAACTTATCACTTGCGTATCTGGAGATTATAGAGGCTTTATTTAAAGTTAGAATTAGCCTATCGGCAGTATTTGTTAAAATAAAATCACCTGCTTCTTTTCCCATCAGGTCGTTTACATTTTTAAAATTGTCAAAATCAAAAAATAAAACTGCCCCGTAATTTTTACTGTTATTGCTGTTTGTAAGTGCTTGTGTTAAATGTTTTTCAAACAGCTTCTGATTTGGCAGGTTTGTAAGCAGGTCATAAAATGAGAGGTGATTTATGGCATCTTTTTGATGAAATGAGTTTATAGCAAAACCGACATCTCCTGCAAGTTCTTCTATCATTTCTCGCTCTTCTTCACTTAGTCCTTTTATTTCTGTTGTGCAAATAGAAATAACACCTATTGCCTCTTTTGCATAATGCTCTTTTCTAAGCGGTAGCGAATAAATTTCCGTAATATTATATTTTTTTACTTTTTCTCTGCACTCATCAGGTAATGTCTCATCAAAACTTTTTAAAAGTACGGCACGATTATTTTTAAAAACATCATATTCTAGCGGTGTAATATTAAAATCTTCATCTAGTCCTATTGAGCTTTTTACTGTCAACTGATTGTTTTGAAAAAGTGAGATTTTAACGCTTGCAAAGGTTGTGTTAGAGTGCATAGAGTGCGCAGTATTATCAATAAGTTCATCAATATTTTTAGAAGTAATTAGAATTTGATTACAGTCTGCTACGGTTCTTAGTATTGAAAAAAGATGCTTTTGATTTATATTTGCAATTTCTAACTCATTTTTTTGGTACTCTAAATGAGCAGTTTTTTCTCTAACCTCTTGTTCTAAAACTATTTTTTGTTTAACATCTTTTAGAGTTAAATTTTTAATTGCAAAATATATCAGTATCAACAATAAAAGTATGCTTGA
The DNA here is from genome assembly GCF_001830805.1 of Sulfurimonas sp. RIFOXYD2_FULL_34_21. Taxonomy (NCBI): domain Bacteria; kingdom Pseudomonadati; phylum Campylobacterota; class Epsilonproteobacteria; order Campylobacterales; family Sulfurimonadaceae; genus Sulfurimonas; species Sulfurimonas sp. RIFOXYD2_FULL_34_21. Next base: position 227,454 of record NZ_MICH01000015.1, on the reverse strand, counting down.
CCAAGATAAAAACGTGATTTCATAAAAACCGTCCATTGTTTCACTAGTTAAATTTTCAAGTGGAATCTTAATACTTGTAACCCCTCTGATATCGCCTATTTTATAGTCGTATCCCGCATCATACATTTTTACTATAGATGGAAAAACTTCCTCTTTGCTTCCATGACAACTTATGCAGTATTTATCTATAATCAACGGTGAGGTGTAATTAATAATGTCTTTATTATTTTGTTTTATCTGTTTTATCAACACTTTTTTATCAGGATTTTGTTTAAAATACTCTATCGCTTCTAATTCAAATTTATCGGCTTTATTTTTTGGATTTCTATATCTATCGGTAACATTTCTTATTGTTATTTTGTCTTTTGAAATTTCTGCAAATTTGTCGCTTATTAGTGTAGAAGCATGAGCAGGTAAAAATCCGACAGTAGTTTCGTTTATATCAAAACTGCTATTTAAAAACTGATGATGGTAAACATATCTCATAGAAATAAAATAGTCTCTTAGAGAGTCTGCTCTTGAAGCCGCTCTTAATTTTACAAGGTTCTTATTCTGAGTGTACATGTAAAAAGTCAAAAGAGAATTAGAAATAATAATAAGAGAGGCAACAATCCAAAAAAGTTTCTTATTCAAACTTATATTAAACATGTTTAAACCTTAAAAAAATTTATATAGTATAACACAAATTTATAACCTCTAATTTTAAATTCATTTAGTATTATTATAGATACAGAATATAAAAATATAGTTTCATTAAAAGGTTGAATTTTGAGTAGAAGAAGTAAGGCGCAAGTACCAAAAAAAGATACGGTTTCATTTACGGCAAAAGACTTTCTTCCTACTACAAAAGAGGAGATGGATGCTAGGGGATGGGATAGGTGCGATGTTATTTTAGTTAGCGGAGATGCATACATAGATTCCCCTTTTATAGGCGTTGCCATGGTCGGACGGATGCTTGAGCGAATGGGTTATCGAGTGGGTATGATAGGTCAACCTGACATTAACAGCGATATAGACATTACAAGACTAGGCGAACCGCGTTTATATTGGGGAGTAAGCGGCGGAAGTGTTGATAGTATGGTTTCAAACTATACCGCGACAAAAAGATTTAGAAATACGGATGATTATACTCCGGGCGGTAAAAATGATAAAAGACCCGACCGTGCACTTAGTGTTTACTGTAATCTAATTAGAAGATATTTCAAGGGTACCGTTCCGCTTGTTTTAGGCGGTATTGAAGCAAGTCTTAGAAGAGTAACTCATTATGACTATTGGGTAGATAAGCTTAAAAAACCGATACTTTTTGATGCAAAAGCAGACATCCTTATTTACGGAATGGGCGAAATAGCACTAGAACAAGTTACCCGCGCGTTGGATGAGGGAAGAGACTATACCGATATAAGAGGCGTGGCATACATATCAAAAGAGCCAAAGTATGAGTATATACAGCTTCCTTCACATCAAGAGTGTTTAGAAAACAAAGAGAAGTATATAGACCTATTTGATGATTTTTACGATAATAACGACCCGATTACCGCAAAAGGACTTTGCCAAGCGGTAGATAGTAGATTTTTAATCCAAAACCCACCATGTGACTATCTTGATGAGAGTGAAATGGATGCAAACTCAAATCTTCCTTTTACAAGAGAACTTCATCCGTATTATGCGCAGTTTGGAAAGGTAAAATGTTTAGAGACTATAAAGTTTTCCATAATGACACATCACGGATGCTGGGGAGAGTGTAACTTTTGTGCCATTGGAGTTCATCAAGGCAGAACTATCAGAACTCGCACAGAGGGCAATATTTTACAAGAGGCAAAAGAGTTTAACAAATACAGAGATTATAAAGGAATCATCTCGGATGTCGGCGGACCGACTGCCAACATGTACGGTTATGAGTGCGGAAAAAAACTTAAAAAAGGTACATGTGACGATATAAGATGCGTAGATGCAGATAGACTTTGCAAAGTTATGCATGTAGATCACGGCAGAAACCTAAATCTTCTTAGAAAGATAAGAGAGGTTGAAGGTGTAAGAAAAGCCTTTATCGCTTCAGGGGTAAGATACGACTTGATAACGGCGGATAAAAAACATGGTTACTCTTATCTAAAAGAGATGGTAAAGCACCATATATCGGGACAGCTAAAAGTTGCTCCCGAACACACGCAACAACATGTACTATCACTTATGGGAAAACCGGGCAAAGAGACTTTGGTTGACTTTAAAAAGATGTATGATCAGTTAAACAAAGAAGAGGGTAAAAATCAGTTTTTGACATATTATCTAATTGCCGCACATCCGGGATGTGAAGAAAAAGATATGCATGAGCTAAAACGCTTTACGACAGAAGAGTTAAAGATGAATCCGGAACAAGCTCAAGTCTTTACTCCGACACCCGGAACTTACTCGGCAGTTATGTACTATACGGAACTAGACCCAAAAACAAGAAAGAAAATCTTTGTCGAAAAAGACACAAAAAGAAAAGAGAAGCAAAAAAGAATAGTAGTCGAAAAAGATTGTTTCAAAAGTGGGTTTGCTTCATAATAAAAAACAATGCAAAAATTGTTCCAATTCTTACATTCTTTTCAGTTTCAATACTCTACAATATAAAAAATATTATATTGTAGGCATTTATGAGAATAGATAAATTTTTAAATTCGGTAAATATTACGAAAAGACGCTCAATATCTCAAGATATGATAGAAAGCGGGGTAGTGTTAATAAACGGTGTAGTTGCAAAAGCCAGTAAAAATATTGCAATAGGTGACGTAATAACTATAAACTATTTAAACTCTACAAAAAAGTATCAAATTTTGCAGATTCCTCAAACAAAATCAACACCAAAAAGTCTCCAAAATGAGTATATAAAGGAGATTTCATGAGTTATGAAGAGGCGAAAAAATTATTTACCTCACTCTTTAACCATGAGATGAGCGATGAGCAAATGAGAGAATTTTTGCTTAGTCTAAAGCTTGATGAGAGTACTAAAATTGAAGTAATTGCCGCTGCCGCAGAGGTTATGCGCTCATTCGCAATTCCTCTGCCTATATCCGATGATTTACGTCATAGAGTAGTTGATATAGTAGGTACGGGCGGAGATAAGATAGGAAGTTTTAATATCTCTTCTACGGTTGCAATACTTGTCGCATCATGTGGAAGTATGGTTGCAAAACATGGTAGCCGCTCGGTTACATCAAAGTCAGGCAGCGCAGATATGTTTGAAGAACTTGGAGTCAGACTTGATTTAAGCATCCAAAACAGTGCAAAACTGCTCGAAGAGACAGGTTTTACTTTTATGTTTGCCGCAAATCATCATCCTGCCATGAAATTTATAATGCCTGTTAGAAAAACAATACCTGATAAGACCATCTTTAATATATTGGGACCGCTTACAAATCCCGCAGGTGCAAAAAAATCTCTTCTTGGCGTATTTAATAAATCATTTGTTCCTAAGATGGCGAAAGCTCTTCAGATAAACGGTGCGACTTCGGCTATGGTTGTAAGTTCGTCTGAAGGAATGGATGAAATCAGTCTAAGCGATATTACTTATGCGTCACAGTTAAAAGGCGGAGTGGTTAATGGGTTTATAATTGATCCTCAAATGTACGGTATAAAAAAAGCTCCTCTATCTGCAATAATCGGAGGAGACGCAAAAGCTAATGCAAAAATTTTATACAATATTTTTGATGAAAAATCAACAGATGCTCAAAGAGATATTGTACTTATAAATACGGCTTGTGCTTTAATGGTTGATGGATTGGCTCGTGATATCCAAGATGGGCTTGAAATGGCACGAGAAGCCATAAAAATTAGAAAAGCCAAAGAAAAACTAGAAAATATTATTGAAATATCGAATAAATTATGAAAAAATATCTACTTAAATTAGATGAAATCGATACTATTGTTGAATATATTACACAAAATTTTACAAATGGAGTGATAATTTTACGTGGAGATTTGGCAGCAGGAAAAACTACTTTTGTAAAAAGAATGGTTAAATACTTAGGTATTGAAGATGAAGTGACTTCGCCGACTTTTTCACTTCAGCAGTGCTATGGGGATAAAATATTTCATTATGACATGTACAATCACGGGCTTGAGCATTTTATCTCTCTTGGTATGTTAGAAGAGCTAGAGAGAGACGGACTTCATTTTGTGGAGTGGGGAAATGATGAACTCGTTAAAATATTAAATTCTGCAGATATAAAGACAATGACGATAGATATAGAAAAAATTTCCGATGATAAAAGAGAGTACAAAATATGCATATATTAAAAGCGGTAGATTTAAAGAAAAAAATAAAAGATTTAGAGATAGTAAAAGGTATGAGTCTTGAGGTAAGAAGCGGCGAGGTTGTAGGGCTCCTTGGACCAAACGGAGCCGGTAAGACCACTACGTTTTACATGATATGCGGACTTGTTGAGTCAAGTAGCGGAGAGGTGTTTTTTGATGATAAAAATCTCTCAGGAATGCCTCTTCATCAGAGAGCTTTAAAAGGTATAGGCTATCTTCCTCAGGAAGCCTCTATTTTTAAGGATTTAAGCGTAGAAGAGAATCTTTTAATTGCCGCAGAAGTAAAGATAAAAGATAAAAAAGCTCAAGAAGAGAGAATTTTAGAGCTTCTTGACATGTTTAATATCGAGCCGATTCGTTATCGTAAAGGAATAAGTCTTAGCGGCGGAGAGAGACGCCGTGTCGAAATTGCCCGTGCACTTGTAAATAAGCCGAAATTTCTGCTTCTTGACGAACCGTTTGCAGGGGTTGACCCGATTGCCGTCATGGATATTCAAACAGTCATAAAACAACTTGTTTCATACGGGATAGGAGTTCTAATAACAGACCATAACGTGCGTGAAACTTTAGATGTATGCGATAGGGCTTACGTTATAAAAGCAGGCTCACTTCTAGCAAGCGGTACAAGCGAAGAAATCGGTAAAAATCCTGATGTACGTACCCACTATCTAGGCGAGGAGTTTAAGCTTTAGGAAGCTTAAAAAAATGGCAGCACTTAAACAGACGCAAAGCGTAGAAAATAAGCATAAACTCTCAAATACTCTGCGTAATTGGCTGCCGATATTACACTCTAGTTTAAGTGATTTGGGCGAGGCAATGTCTCCTTTTGTCGAAGCTAACCCCGTGATAGAAGTAGTCTCCGGGTATGAAGAGAGTTTTGAGAGTAAAATACCAAAAAAAATTATAAGCAGCTCGGTAAGCAATACAAGAACAGAGCAAATAGAAGCACTGACAATAGCAAATCGCTCTTTATACGATGTACTTGACGAACAGATAGAAGCGCCTTTGTTTCCTACACCGCTCTCACAAAAAATAGCCTCTTTTGTTGTTGCTAATCTTGATGAAAACGGATACTATGAAGGCAACAGCGAAGCGTTTTGCAAAGATAATAATATTAATGAATATGAATTTGAAAAAGTCCGAAAAAGATTTGCACATGTAGAACCTGTCGGAATTGCCGCAAAGAATCTAGCCGAGTCGTTTATATTTCAGTTGGATTACTCTGATATAAGTGATGAGGCATACTCTCTGGCCGTTAAAGTTATAGAAGATATAGAGAATATCTATGCTTACTCAAATGAAAAAAATTTTCAAGAAGTTATGCGTGTTTTAGGAACGTTTAAAAATCCTCCCGCAATCGAGTATCTTGAAGAGTCGTCACAAATTATTCCTGATTTGATGATATATTTTAATGATGATAATTCAATAGAGGTAAAATTAAATGACGCCTATTATCCTACAATAAATATTGATATGAATTATGGGGTTGAGCATGAGTTTGTATCACAAAAGATAAAAGAGGCAAAAAGTTTGGTTGATGCGCTTGATATGAGAAAAGCTACTCTCTATAAAGTCGGGCTTATGATAGTCGAGTATCAGTATGAATTTTTTACGGGCGGCGCAATAATGCCGCTTACTCTAAAGACATTAGCAGATGAGTTTGGACATAATCCATCTACCATTTCAAGAGCAATAGCCAATAAGTATATAGCCTGCAACAGAGGTATATATGCAATGAAAGAATTTTTTACTACGGCAATAGATGAAGATGTTTCAAATGCGGCTATAAAAGAGTTTTTAGTCGGTGTCATTAAGCAGGAAAATAGAAAAAAACCATTAAGCGATATGAAACTTTTGGAACTTATTCAAGAAAAATTTAAAGTCCAAATGGTTAGAAGAACAATTGCAAAATACCGAAAACAATTAAATATAGCAGGTTCAAGTGAGCGAAAAAAACTCTATCATTTACATTAAAGATAAACTAGACGCAGAGGTTGCTAAACGCAACTGTGAAGGTGAAGTTTGCGAAGAGCGTTTAGACCCTATTATGGTTGCGCATCGCTATAAAGATGAGACTGTCTCGCTGATTTGCGCTTTTTTTGCTTATGGAAACGTAAAACAGATTGTAAAATTTTTAAACTCTCTTGATTTTTCACTTCTTAAAAAAAGTGACGATGAGATACAAGAAGGTTTGAAAAATCACTACTACAGATTTCAAAAAAGCGAAGATGTTATAGCTCTTTTTATAGCACTAAAACGCTTAGGCGAAAAAACAACTATAGAGGAAGTTTTTAAAAAGGGGTATCTTAAAAATGCAAATGTAATTGAGGGGATTAATGAGCTGATAAAAACGCTACATGTACTCAATCCATACTCAAGTATGGGGTATAACTTTTTAATCTCTCAAATCACTACAAAAACAAAGGGAGCAGGGGCGTTAAAGAGGTGGATGATGTATCTGCGTTGGATGGTAAGAGAGGACAACATAGACATGGGTTTGTGGAGCGGAGTCGATAAAGCGGATTTGATAATTCCTCTTGATACTCACACTTTCAATGTTTCAAAAAAACTGGGGCTTTTAAACAGAAAGAGCTATGATTTAGAAGCGGCTATAGAGCTTACATCTAAACTCAAAGAGTTTGATAAAAATGACCCTTTGAAATATGATTTTGCACTTTATCGTATAGGGCAGGAGAAACTTGCACTTTAATTTTTACTAAAAATATCTAGTAAAATTACTGCCCATGTTATAACAAACACAAAAATACTCAAAAAGACTACAGTACTTCCTACATCCTTTGCACGACCTGCCATATGATGATGCTCCAGCGTAACCAAATCAACCACTCTCTCTATAGCGCTGTTAATAGCTTCTGCTATTAGCATCCCCATCAATGATATAAACATTAAAACTTTATAAACAATTGTTGCATCAATAACTAAAATAACAGGTAGTAACACAATCGCTATAATTAATTCAATCTTAAAAGATGTCTCATTTTGAATTAAATCTATCAATCCTTTCAATGCATAACTTGTATTTTTAAAAAAATTATATTTAGGCTGATTTCTCAATTTGTTTTCTCTTCTTTATCTAAATTCTGTGATTGTAACTATACAACAATTTTACATATATTTTTTAATTCATAGATAAGTTGGATATAATTACTAAATTTAATAAAAAAACAAGGGATTTTTATGGAATGTGAGTTTCCTGCGATTAATTCTAATGAACAAGAGATAAAAGAGATTTTTGATAGTGTAAAAACAATAGCTGTTATAGGGCTTTCTCCGGATGATAGCAAAGCTAGTCACAGAGTGGCAGCGTATCTGCAACAGCAGGGTTTTAAAATAGTTCCTATCTATCCCAAAGAGGATACAATCCTTGGAGAAAAAGTTTATCGCTCACTTTTAGAAGTCCCTTTTGAAGTTGATATGGTAGATATTTTTAGAAAACCAAAAGAGCTTAATAATGTTGCCGATGATTGTATAAAACGCGGCGATGTAAAAGTTTTTTGGGCACAAAAAGAGATTGTAAATAATGAAGCCGCGGCAAAAGCCAAAGAACATGGAATGAGAGTTGTTCAAAATAAGTGTACGATGGTAGAACATCGCACTTTACGCTAGGAGTTTTATTTGTTTGATGTAAAAAAAATTTATGAGGCAAAAGAGCGAATAAAAGATGTAGTAGTAGATACGCCCCTCTCTTATGCACCGCATTTAAGTGAAAGTTCCGGATGTGAGGTCTATCTTAAAAAAGAGAATCTTCAGGTTACAGGTGCATTTAAAATTAGAGGTGCGTATAACAAAATAGCTCTGCTAAGCGATGAACAAAAAACATGCGGAGTCGTGGCAGCAAGTGCAGGAAATCACGCGCAGGGCGTTGCTCTTTCAGCTTCAAAATTCGGTATAAAGGCAGTTATAGTTATGCCTGAATCAACACCTCTGACAAAAGTAAACGGCGTAAAAAAATATGGTGCAGAGGTTATTTTACATGGAACAAATTACGATGAAGCTTATGCTTACGCTATAAAGCATGGCGAAAAAAACTCACTAACATTTGTACACCCTTTTGAAGATGCCGATGTTATAGCAGGACAAGGTACTCTGGCTTTAGATATCTTAGATAGATGTGATAATTTTGATGCTGTTATTATTCCAGTTGGCGGGGGTGGACTTATATCAGGCATGGCGGCAGCATTTAAGAGCATAAACTCTAAAATAGAAGTTATTGGAGTTAGTGCTAAAGGTGCTCCTGCGCTTAAAAATTCATTTGAGCTTAAAACGGCAGTCGATAGTTTAAGCGTAAGAACAATTGCAGATGGGATAGCAGTTCGCGATACATCTACTATAACATTAAACTACATGTTAGAGAGTGTTGACAGATTTATAAGCGTGGACGACGAAGAGATAGCCAGTGCTATATTGTTTTTACTAGAGAAACAAAAACTTGTTGTTGAAGGTGCCGGAGCAGTCGGTGTCGCTGCACTTTTGCACAATAAACTTGAGCATTTAAAAGGTAAAAAAGTAGCAGTTGTTTTAAGCGGCGGAAATATGGATGTGACGCTTCTTTCTGTTATCATAGAAAAAGGTTTGTTAAAATCAGGCAGAAAAATGAAACTAACGGTTACACTTATTGATAAGCCCGGTTCACTTATGCGATTTACGCAGATACTTCAAGAGTTAAATGCAAATATTGTACATATTGCCTATGACAGAACATCTATATCGCTTGACTACGGCGATGCTAATGTAACTGTACATGTGGAGACAAAGGGCGAAGAGCATCAACAGATGATTTACAAAGTGTTGAAAGAAGAAAATTACATAAGAGATTAGAAAATGGATTATATAAAAAATAGTAAGTTTGAAAAAGCAGTAATAGATATAAAAATATTAGGCGATAATTACCTGCTAGTAAGTGATTCTGCTACAACCATAAGGTATTTGGACTATGAAACACTTGAAATAAAAAATCAATTAAAAGCTAATGCCGTTCATGAAAGATATGTTAACAATGTAGTATATCTCAGTCCGGATGCAGATTATCTTGCTCTTATAAGTACGGGAGCAAGAGAGTCTAAACTATATGATACAAAGACAAAAAAATTAATCGGTATGGTAAATAGACATCAAGGCGAAGTTTCATGTGTCGCTATTGACCCAAAAACAAAGTACATGTTCTCCGGTGGAGACGACGGGATTACGTTTGGAGTAGATATTAAAAGTGGGCAGTTGGCTTTTACGCTTCCTAGACATATAGATACTATAAACGATATAGCTTTTAGTAAAAGCGGACAGTGGGTTGCAACTGCTAGTTATGATAAAAACATAGCTATTTTCAATTTAATAACTATGACACCAAAAGATAGGCTAAAGGCTCACTCTGCACCTGTCGTAAAATTACAATTTTTAAGCAAAAATAGATTAATAAGTATAGATAAAAAGAGCAGTGCAATAGTTTGGGATATTATTAGCTCAAAAATAGTAGCAAGATTAAACGGCATACATGATGATGTTACGGCAATAGCGGTGGGATGTGATGAATCATTTTTATTTTTAGGAACAAAACTCGGTTATATTTTAGTTTATGATTTGAAAACATATGAGCAAATTTCAATGAAATATATAAAATTAGAGAGTACCGTTACAGCTCTTAATTTTGATGAAGCAAAAAACCATTTGTTGATAGGTACTGAAAATGGGGATCTTCTTATCTATGATATATTTGAAGATGAAAAAGCCATGTATGAGATGATTAGTTATAAAAAATATCATTTATTACAGGGATATATAGATAAAAATCCTCTTTTGGTTTATACAAAAGCATATTTGTCTTTTGACGAATTATGGGTAAGTACACTGCAAAAAGCTAAAGAGCTTATTGAAAGCGGGAACAAACAAGGTACCACAAAACTCTTTGAAGGCTTTATGGAGATTCCATCGAAAAAACAGCAGATTCAAAAATTATTGGCGCAGTATGCAGAATTTGATAAATTTTTACTTTTAGTTACTCAAAATAGATATGCTCTTGCATATCCGCTAGCAAACGTTAATCCTATTTTTAAAGAGACAAAAGCATATAAAACTATGGAAATGCAGTGGAAAAAAAGTATTTCAATAGCTCAAAAATATATGTTAAATTCCAATAATCATGAAAAAATAAAAGAGATTTTTGCTCCATATAGAGGTGTTGCCGAGAAAACTGCTATTATTCAAGATTTGATGGTCAATTCAGCACTGTTTAATAGATTTAAATCTGCATTAGTTCAAAAAAGTTTTAAATTGGCATTTGAACTTGCAAAAAAACATCCGTTTTTAAAAGAGACTGCGGAGTACAATGCGCTAATTAATTACTCGGATACTATCTATATGAAAGCAAAAAACTTTGAAAAATCAGGAGACACGCACGCTGCCGTAAAAATATATCGTATTTTAGTTGATTTTGAAGACTTCAAGGATGAAGCTAAAGAACTTATAGACGATATGGAACATCAGCATAAGTTTTACGCCGCTTTGGCAGAGAAGGATATTGCTACGGCATATAATATTTTAGATGATTCAGACACTCTGCAATATTCTCAAGAGGGTATGAAACTTGAAGAAGCGTGGGAAAATGATTATCTTACTGCAAGCAGATTTGCCGCAAAAGCCAGTGTTGATGGTGTAAAAAATACTCTTTTAAAATATATGAACATAAAATCAAAATTTATGGCTATTGCTACGGCTGTATCTTGGTGTTATATTACACAGTTAAATATTGCTCTAAAAAATAAAACAGAACAAAAAATTATAGAAAACGGAATAAAAAATTATATACTTTACTATGGTTTGAGCGATCAGATAACAACTTTTTTTACTGCATTTGTAAAAGAGTATCCAAATACAAAGTTAGTTTTAGAATCTCAGGTTCAAGGCTCTATTGAGGTTTGGAAACCATCCATGATAGTTAATTCAATATTAGATTAAAAAGTTGTATTCACTTTTAACTTATAATATAGTTCAATTTATATATAATTGGCGAATTTTTTAAAATAGGAGACTTTTCATGCAGATAAGTGGCGCGCAGATGGTCATTGAAGCTTTAATTGCAGAGGGTGTTGACACAGTGTTTGGCTACCCCGGCGGAGCAATTATGAATGTCTATGATGAAATTTATAAGCAAACTAATTTTAAACATATACTTACTAGACATGAACAAGCTGCCGTGCATGCTGCCGAGGGTTATTCAAAAGTAAGCGGAAAAGTCGGCGTTGCAATGATAACAAGCGGTCCGGGCTTTACAAATGCCGTAACAGGACTTGCAGATGCATATATGGATTCAATACCGTTAGTTGTTATAAGCGGGCAGGTTCCTATGAGCCTAATCGGCACAGATGCGTTTCAAGAGATTGATGCAGTCGGAATTAGTCGTTCATGCACAAAACACAACTATCTTGTTACGGACGCAAGTGATTTGCCAAGAGTTCTTAAAGAGGCTTTTTATATAGCAGCAAGTGGAAGACCGGGACCGGTACATGTTGATATTCCAAAGGATGTAACTGCACAAATAGCAGAGTTTGATTACTCTATAGAGTTAAATCTTGAGACATATAAACCACATGTAAAAGGTAATCCTCGTCAAATCAAAAAAGCGATGGAAGCGATATCAAAAGCAAAAAGACCAATCTTTTATTTAGGTGGCGGTATTATAAACTCGAATGCAGCTTATGAAGTAAGAGAGTTAGTCCATGCAACAGGTATTCCTGCCGTTGAGACATTTATGGCTAGAGGAACACTCTCGCATGATGATGAGTTGTTAATATCTATGCTTGGTATGCATGGAAGTTATGCTGCGAATATGGCTATGAGTGAGACTGATTTAGTTATCGGTCTTGGTGCTAGATTTGATGATAGGGTAACAGGCAAATTAGCTGAATTTGCTAAAAATGCTGGAGTTATACATGTAGATATAGACCCAGCAAGTATATCTAAGCTTGTAAATGCGGATTATCCGATAGTTGGCGATGTCAAAAATGTTGTTAAAGAGATGATTGAACTCTTATCCATGATTAATCCTACCAAATATAAGGCTTGGAGAGAGACGATAAGAAATTTTGATGAACTTCATCCTTTGACATATCACGAAGACAGTGAGAGATTAAAACCTCAATGGGTTATACAAAGAGTAGGCGAACTTTTGGGTGATAGTGCAAATATATCAACCGATGTCGGACAGCATCAGATGTGGACAGCTCAATTTTATCCGTTTACGCGTCCTCGTCAGTTTATAAGCTCTGGCGGACTCGGAACAATGGGGTTTGGTTTTCCTGCAGCTATGGGTGTAAAAGCGGCATGCCCTGAAAAAATTAGCATAAACTTTACGGGAGACGGCTCAATTTTGATGAATTGTCAAGAGTTGATGACGGCAGTTGAGAAAAAACTTCCTGTAATCAATATTATTTTGAATAATAATTTTTTAGGTATGGTTAGACAGTGGCAAACTCTTTTTTATAACAAAAGACATAGCGAAACAGACTTGAGCGTTCAGCCTGATTTTGTAAAACTTTCAGAAGCTTTTGGCGGTCTTGGCTATAGAGTAAACACAAAAGATGAGTTTGATGCGGCATTAAAAGATGCAGTTGAGAAAAATGTTGTTACTTTTATAGAGGTTATTGTTGAGAGACTTGAAAACGTTATGCCTATGGTACCTGCCGGCGGTTCACTGTTTAATATGATGTTATTAGAGAAGAAGGAGAAGTAATGGAAGCTAGCGAAAGAAGAGTTATCTCCGTTATTGTAGTAAATGAAGCGAGCGTATTGTCACGTATAACTGACCTTTTTTCGGGTCGTGGATATAACATTACGTCGCTTACGGTTGCTCCGATTCCTGATAGCAAATACTCAAGACTAACAATCGTAACATCAGGCTCTATTAGAGTTATAGAGCAGATAACAAAACAGCTTCATAAGCTTATACCTGTTTTAAGAGTTTATGAACATGCTGATTTAGTTGAAAAAGAGATGGCGTTGATTAAATTTCCTATCTCTGAAAATATTAGTGATATTGCCGCTTTATGTGCTGCGTACAATGGCAAAATCGTTAATGTAGGAGATAATGTATTTATTGCTATGGTTGCCGATGAGCCAAAAAGAGTTGATAACTTTTTAAAAATTATAAATAAATATAACCCAAAAGAGATAGTACGAAGCGGTGCGGTAGCCCTAGAGAGATAGCATAGGAGTTTGAAAGTGGATTTAAAAGAGATAGCAAAAATAATAGGTTGTGAATTTAGCCGAGATAGTTTTGAAGTAAATAGATTAAATACTTTAAAGGATGCTAAGCACGATGAGATCTCTTTTGTTGCGAGTTCTAAATATGTAAAAGATATTCAAAGCTCAAAAGCAGGTGCAATAATAGTCGATAAATCTACAAAAGAGTATGTTCCTAATGGGTCTATAGCATTAGTTGTGGATAACCCTTATTGGGCAATGGCTACAATTTCTAAATATTTTGCTCCGCCGATTGAAGATAATACTTTAGTTGAAGCGCAAATGGGAGAGGGAAGTGTTGTATCTCTAAAAGCTGAGATAGCGAAGGGCGCTACGATAGGCAAAAACTGTACAATTATGGCACATGTATATATAGGTACGAATGCCGTTGTCGGAGATAATACTGTTTTATATCCAAGCGTAACAGTTTATAGGGATTGTAAAATTGGAAATAACTGTATCATACATGCAAATACTACTATAGGAAGTGACGGTTTTGGTTTTGCAACAAACAAGCTTGGAGAACATAGAAAAATTTATCAAAACGGTAATGTTGAGATAGAGGATAATGTTGAAATCGGTAGTTCAACTACAATTGATAGAGCTGCATTTGGAACTACTCTTATAAAACATGGCGTTAGAATTGACAACCTTGTTCAAGTAGGTCATAACTGTGTGATAGGCGAACACTCCGTTTTGGTTGCACAAGCCGGAATTTCAGGCTCTACAACGATGGGAAGAAATGTTGTAATGGGTGGTCAAAGTGCTACTGCAGGACATCTAAGTATTGCTCCGTTTACTACAATGGCGGCAAGAAGCGGCGTTACAAAGAGCATCACTCAAAGCGGATTAACATTTGCAGGATTTCCTTTAATGGAACACAAAATATGGCTTAAACTTCAGGCTAAAATTGCTAGACTTATCAAATAAATAATACATAAGGATTTACATGTCAAAAATTATTTCATTAAATGGAACAAAAAAAGGTGTTATATCTATAGCTAAAATAGATGAACCGTATGGTAAAGGTACTCATAGTGTAGCTAGTATCGGGATATCTTTAGTAGGAAATGAGAGTGAACCGGAGTGGAAAGTTCATATTCCGCTTGAAAATATTGATGAAGTTATTCAAGCTTTAAATGAATTAAAGTAAGGTTGTCCTTACTTTAACTCTTGTACGAACTCTTCTATTCTTTTAATGCCCGTGCGGATACTCTCTATATCTGTCGCAAAGCTAAATCTAAAGTATCCTTCGCTTCCAAAACCTACACCTGGAACTACTGCAACGCCTTTTTTCTCTAAAAGCTGTTTACAAAATTCCATTGAGTCGTTGCTTATTTTTTTAATATTTACAAAAAGATAAAAAGCGCCGTCAGGTTTATAAACGCTAAGACCATCAATAGCATTAATAAGCTTTACAGCCTCATCACGGCGTTCTTTAAATGCAACTCTCATCATCTCTATATCAGTATCTGCCTCGCCGTTTAAACCGACTATCGCAGCTTTTTGAGTTATAGAGTTAATGTTTGAAGTGCTTTGACTTTGAAGTTTTTTGGTTGCTTGAATAATCTCAGTATTATGAGCAGCCATATAGCCGAATCTCCAACCGGTCATAGCAACAGATTTGCTAAGTCCATTTATGGTTATTGTTCTTTTATACATGTCATCGCTAACGGCAGCAGCAGAGGTAAACTTACCGTCATAAATAAGCTTTTCATACATCTCGTCACTTGCGACTATAACGTCAGTTCCCTCTAAAACTTTTCCCAATGCACTTAGTTCATCTTTTGTATAAACTGAACCGGTAGGGTTTGAAGGAGAAGTTAAAACTATCATTTTTGTTTTTGAAGTAAGTGCATTTTTTAATTGCTCAGGAGTAATTTTAAATGAATTCTCGTCATTAGTCTCTATTTCTACAACTGTTCCGCCAAAATATAGAACTAGCTCTGGGTACGTAACCCAGTAAGGAGCTGGGATAATTACTTCATCGCCTTTTTGGATTGTCGCTGCAAATAGGTTAAACAAAGAGTGTTTAGCACCATTGTTTGTTATGATTTGATTTGGAGCATAAGTTAAGCCGTTGTCTCTTTTTAATTTATTAGCTATAGCAACTTTCAGAGCAGGAATACCATCAACTGCAGTGTATTTTGTAAAGCCTTCGTTTATAGCTGCTATTGCAGCATCTTTGATTACTTGTGGTGTATCAAAGTCAGGTTCACCTGCAGAGAAGCTAAGAATATCTTTACCTTGTGCTTTTAACTCTCCGGCAAGTGTCGAAATAGCAATTGTAATTGATTCAGATAGTGTATTTACGCGATCTGTAAGCATAATTAACCCTTTTTAAAAATATAGGGCGAATTATACTAAAATAATTCTGTTTAATGTAATTTTTTGTATAAAAATTTTAGTTTTTCATCGCTTTAATAAATGATTCATAAATTTTTTCAAGCTCCAAATCTTGTTCAAGTAGCTGTTTATTATCTTCAACCAAGATGTGTTCAAGTACTGCGACACGCTTGAGCATATATTCAAACATCTCTTTATTTATATCAGGAAGCATATTGTGCATAAGAGGGTCTTTACATCTCCCTTTCTCAATAACATGTGCAGGAATACCGATAGCAGTAGCATTGTTTGGAACAGCTTTTACAACAACGGAATTTGCACCTATTTTTGCATACTCACCAATAGTAATATTTCCTAGAACTTTTGCTCCTGCACCTAAAACGGCACCTTTTTTTACGGTAGGATGTCTTTTACCTTGAGTTAATGAAACTCCGCCAAGGGTAACACCTTGATATATTAAAACATCATCCTCTATAATTGCAGTCTGCCCTATAACAACACCTGTGCCATGGTCTATAAATACTCTTTTACCGATTTTTGCACCAGGGTGTATATCAATGTTCGTAAGTATTTGAGTTAAACCCATTACTATTCTTGCGAGACTTTTAAAATTGGAGATATATAGTTTATGTGCAACTCTATACCAAGCAACAGCCCAAACTCCCGGATAATTAAATAAAAAATCAAGTTTAGAGTTTAGTGCCGGATCATTTTTATAAGCGTTTGAAAAATCTTCTTTGATTTCAGCATAAAGTCCCACTGCTAACTCCTAATTTGTAGTTCTTAAATAGCCGTTTTGTTGTAAAAACAGCTCTAATTTTGCAAGTGTATCATTTTTTTCTTGTTCTGTAATAAAGTCAGAATTTGACAAATCATTTTTAAGTTTATTTGATAGTACGCTAACGTTATATCCGAGTGAATCCAATATATCTAAGATGCTTTTTGATTCAACCGCATTTTTAATCTCGTACGAATACTCATCAATGGTAATTGTATATTCGCTAGGATGCGTAAATAGATTGTGATTCATACCTAAAGTTTCTTGATAAGCACCGACATTAAAAAATCCTAAGAAATAGTCCTCTTCATCCAAATTAACATCATGTAAATATAAAGGTTTGTCAGGATTAAAACCTATCTCTCCGTCGCTATCACATGTAATATCCCAAAGTGATGCTGCTCGTAGAGGTGTCGTATTTAGGTGATGAAGCGGCATAACCGGAAAGTGTTGATTTAATCCCCAATAATCAGGTAAGCTTTGAAATATAGAAGCGTTGATAAGGTAACGCTCTTGAAGTTTTACCTGCAATTGTGCTAACTCATCTGTCGGATTTGATGATTTTAAATAAAGTGCTCTTTTTATAATGCTGTGAACTAAAATTTCAGCATTTGAGCGGTCTTGCAAATCAATATAACCTAAGTCAAATAACGTAAGTACAGACTCCATATGATCAAGAGCATCGTGAAGATACTCTATACAGTTTGTATTGTTTAAAAGTTTATTTAACTCAATAAGCTCCTCTATTAGAGGCGGATTTGTTTTTTTGAAATTAAGCAATTTTTCTTGAAAGTCTTGCGTAAAAAGCTCTAAAACAGGAGTTATGAGTACAGCATGCGAAGCTACAATAAATCTTCCTGATTCAGTAAAAATATCTGGATGCGTAACATTTTTGGCATTCATAATTTCGCCAAGCAAGAAAACAACACTGCTTGAAAACTCATCTATTGAATAGTTGCGAGAATTTGATAGTGTATGTTGGTCATACTCTACTGCCAAACCGCCTCCGATATTTATACTGTTTAACTTTGATGCACCCATTTTTTTAAGTTCTGCATATATATTTCCGGCTTCACGAAGAGCTTTTTTAAGAGGTGCTATATCGGACATTTGTGAACCGATATGAAAATGAATCATGCTTAGATAATCTAACAGATTCGCTTCTCTAAGAAGAGTAATTGCTTCAATAATCTCTGTTGATGTTAAACCAAACTTTGCGTCCATACCGCCGCTTTTCGCCCATATACCGCTTCCTGTACTATGTAGTCTTACTCTAATACCGATATTTGGAACTTTTAGACTACATTCGTTTGCAACTTCTATGATAGTCTCAAGTTCGCCCAGACCCTCTATGGTAATCGTAATGTTATGTCCGCTTTGAGCGGCAATAAAACCAAGGGTAATCATCTCCTTGTCTTTAAAGCCGTTTACCGTTATGCTTGCTCCTGTGGGAGTTTTGCTCATAGCTAAAATCAATTCTGCTTTTGAACCTGCTTCCAGACCGTAGTTAAATTGTGCGCCCTGTGAAGTAATAGCTTCAACGGCATGTGGAAACTGGTTTACTTTTAGAGGAAAAACAGCGTTAAAACTCCCTTTATAGTTGTTTTGTTGTATAGCTTTGTCAAAGTATGAATAAAGAGTTCTTATTTGACTCTTTATTAGATGAGGAAACCTAAGTAAAATAGGTCCTCTTACATCGTTTGAACGAATCTCTTCTACTATTTGCAATAGAGAAGGCATACATTTGTAATTTAATTTTATTTGACCGTCTTCAATTATAAAATTTTTATTAGACCAAATATCTAGACCGAAATTATCCATACTATTATCCTATACATGTAATTTGTGATGAAAATATTTATCAATGTCAAAATATATTTCACCGCTTCTATTTTTAAAAGTAAGATTTGATTTACTAAGCTTGCTTATATGATTTACGCCCATAACTGCTAAAACCACCTTCATTCCTTTGATTAGATTGATATGGTAGTTACCTATCTCTTTACCCTCTTTTATTACAAGGTAAGAAGCTCTCTTCTTCTCATCTTGCGTTGCCATTCCGACTGGGCATACATGTGAACCGAAACCTGAACACATTCTAGCTCGAATACATCCGCCGCTCATCATAAAACCTCTGGCAATACCTACTGCGTCAGCTCCCATACACATCGTTATGATTATATCATCCGGAGTTAGTATTTTTCCACTTGCTATAATTTTTATATCTTGTCTGATATTATGTTTTTTAAGAATAGTGTCTAAAATGTATAAAGCATTGTTAGTTGTCAGTCCCACAGACTCCATAAGTTCAAGAGGCGCCGTAGCACTTCCTCCTTCTCCGCTGTCGATAGTTATAAAATCAGGTATATTTCTTCCTAAAAGCTTTCTTGATGCAATTTCGCATACCAGCTCTTCAACAGCATTTGCATCTGATATTACAATTTTAAAACCAACTGGCTTTAAAGAAAGTTTTTGCAATCTCTCGACAAAATCAAGAAGATGAGAAGTAGTATCTGCATAGGGAAATCTGTTTGGCGAAAAAACATCTTTACCCTCAGGTACGCCTCTATAATAAGCTATATCTGCGCTAACTTTAGCACCTGCTAGTTTGCCGCCGGTCTGTTTTGCACCTTGAGCGATTTTTATCTCAGTCATACGACAAAACTTCATTATTTTTTGGTATTTCATTTCATCAAATTTTCCATCTGTGTCACGTACGCCGTATAATCCTGAACCCATTTGAAATATTATATTTGGTATATCGGAAGGCACCTCTTTTGGAAAAGATTCTAAAGAAGCACTCCAGTTAATGCGAAAAAGTACATGAGATATTGTGTCGTATATATAAGTGTTTTGGGTTTTTTTATTTAATAAAATAGTTCTATACAGCTTTAGAGCAAGGGCTCTGTTAAATAGTCTGTTTACTGTCTTAAAAGCTAACTCTGAAATTGGAGAACTTTTGACAATCTCAAGGTAGTCACAGTTTTTCAAATCAGGCTTATGTGTAAAAAGATGATTTGAAGTAAGAGAACCTTCCCCTGTATTGATAGTTAAATCTGTTTTTGCACCTGCAATAGAAAAAGCACGTATTGCTTCAGGACTTAGCGCGCCGTCGCTCATAGCTGAACGTATAACAGGCGTATGAGACACAAACGGTATCTCTCTATCTTTGCCAAATACTACGCTAGTATCTTCGCTTACTTCATTTTCATTTAATACATTATTTGAATGTTTTATAATAAATCTGGAGCCTGAGAACGGTTGTGAAACTGAAAATGATTTATAGTTTGGAACATTTTTGGCAGCTTTATAAACCCAATCAACTTTATCTTTTGAGTCATAAAATGTCTCATCTGCAAAATATTGGCGAAGAGGTTCTCTTAATGCTTCAAAAAAGTATCTAAATCTTCCAATTACCGGATAGTTTATAAGCAAGGCATGTTTGCGTTGAACATATTTGTCATAAATATACAAAAAAACTACGCCTATAAAACCGATTAAAATAAAAAATTCTATAAATTCAACAAATATACTCCACAAATAATGCATTGCTTCCAAAATTAGAAATCCTCGATTAAAACAGTTTGTTCTGTTTGATTTTCCAAATTTTTTACCCAAATATTACTATTTTTTAATTCATCGGAACCTATAATGGCGCAGTATTTTGCGTTTGCTTTGTCTGCGGCTTTTAGATGATTTTTTAAATTTTTAGCTTTATAGTCAATTGTTACTTTATAGTCTGCTCTTTTTTTATGCGCAAGTTTTACTATAAAATCTATCGCCTCACTCTCCATTGCACCGATATAATAACCCTCTCTTTTTGACTCAGGCATAACGATAAGCTCCATAAGTCTCTCAATACCCATCGCAAAACCAACGGCAGGAGTAGCTCTACCGTCTAAAAATTCCACAAGTCTGTCATATCTTCCTCCACCTGCTATTGCACTCTGACTACCGATATTATCACTTACAAATTCAAATGCGGTTTTAGAGTAATAATCCAATCCGCGAACAAGATTTGTATCAATCTCGTATGCAATACTATTCTCTTGAAGTATTTTTTTAAGAGTTCCGAAATCATCACTACATGTAGAACATAAATGCTGTATAAGCTTCGGTGCACCGACGTATAATTCTTGACACTTTTCATTTTTGCAATCTAATACTCTAATAGGATTTGTGTCTAGTCTTCTTATACAATCTTCACAAATACCGTCTTTGCACTCTTGCACAAAACCTACCAATTTAGTTCTATAATCAGGCATACAGTTATTGTCGCCAAGAGAGTTTAATTTAAGTCTGTATCCTATTCCTAATTTTTTTAAAATATCACCGACCATCATAATCATTGTTGCATCTTCATAAACGCTTGCTTCGCCAAAACTCTCTACTCCGAATTGATGAAACTGCCTAAGTCGTCCTTTTTGCGGTCGCTCATATCTAAACATTGCCCCATGATAAAAAAAGCGGTGTATGCCGCCCGCGCGGTCTAGTTTTTTTTGAACAAATGCACGTACAACACCAGCTGTTCCCTCAGGGCGAAGACATACGTCATTTTCGCCTTTATCTATAAACTGGTACATCTCTTTACCGACAATATCGCTAGATTCGCCTACTGAACGCTTAAAAAGAGCCGTCTCTTCGAGTAGAGGAGTCTGTATAAAATGAAAACCGTATTTTTGAGCTATCCCTGTAGCAGTATTTATGAAGTATGTAAACCTCTCATAATCTTCACTCAAAATATCGTTCATTCCTCTTAATGAATTAATCATCTCTTTCCTTAATTTATTAATCTAAATTTACAGTTTATCTATTGTGAAAGGATACCATTTTTTGCTTATAGTTGATTTACTAAGGTTATGTATTTGAAAAAAAATATAAATTTTATTTAAATTAAATTTAATTATAAAACCTTATACTACTAGCATACTATTAAGTTTAAACAAAAAGGATATACGATGATTGAATTACCAAAACTACCATTTGCAAAAGATGCACTTGAGCCTTTTATTTCGGCTGAGACTATAGAGTATCATTACGGTAAACATCACACGGCTTATGTAAATAAGCTAAATGAGTTAATAAAAGATACTGAATATGAGGATATGTCTTTATCATCTATTATTCGCTCTTCTGATGGAGCTATTTTTAATAATTCTGCTCAGGTTTTTAACCATACTTTTTATTGGAAAAGTCTAAGTGCGTCAAAGTCTGCTCCAAGTGGAAAACTTTTAGCTAAAATTAATAATGATTTTGGGTCTCTTGAAGTCTTAAAAGAGGAGTTTATAAAAGCAGGAACTACACTCTTTGGTTCAGGCTGGGTATGGCTGGTGAGGGAACCAAAAGGACAGTTGGCAGTTAAGAAGACAGAAAATGCGCATAATCCGCTAGGCTCTCATCAGATACCTCTATTTGTATGCGATGTTTGGGAACATGCATATTATATTGATTATAGAAATCTGCGTCCAAAATATTTAGAAGAGTTTTGGAACCACATAAATTGGGATTTTGCAACAAAAGCGTTTGATAAAACAGATAATGATATTTTTATTGGAACTGAACCTTGTAATGATATCCATGACCCTTTTTGTCAGGTATTGGATGAGCTTCAAAATCAAGACAGAGTTACTAGCTAAATCAGTACCAATACATAGGGTAGTGTCTTTTACTGTTACTTGACATGTTGTTTACAAGGAGCGCTATTGAAAGCATCATCGCAGTTCCAAGAGCTATAGGCGTTAATGGGTATAGCCAGCCTAGTGATTGGATTTTATCGCTGCCTATAACGTATATCAGAGCTGTAGCTCCTCCAGGAGGATGAATCGTTAGAGTTAGATGCATTGCCAAAACGGAGAGGGCAACACTAAAAGCACAAAGTAGCTCTAAGCTTAACATGTTGCTGAAATTTTTTACTAAAAATACAGAGATAAAAGCAGATATAACATGTCCTCCAATTAGATTTCTAGGCTGTGAAAACGGCACTTCCGGCGCTCCGTAGATGAGTACAGCTGATGCGCCAAAAGAGCCGAGGAGAAAAAAACCGTCTTTAGCAGAAAAAGAGTTGCTAAAAATCGACATAACATAGATACCGATAAATGCGCCGATTACAGACCAGATTATTTTACTTGCAGGTTTTCTCGATGGTCTAATACTCTTTGACTTCATTCTAGCAAAATATCTGCTTATCAACAACACACCTTTTAACTATAAAATATGCGAAATGATAAGCCTTTTTTATATAATATTTGTTGATATATATCAACAATTCTAAGAAGTAAAATTTTAACTGATTTACTGTTTTATATTATTTAGTATTTCGTTATATATTTCTTCAATACTTTTTGTGGCATCTATTATAATAAGCTCTAAATTTAGGAGCTTTGCAGCCTCTATAATTGCATTTTGTATGTTTAAAAGGTACTCTACGCCTCTTAACTCAATTCCATCTAATTTTTTTTGTGAGAGTCTAAATTCAAGCTCTTCTTTTGTTAGCTTAAGTAGAAAAATTTTTTGTGGATATATGCCACCAGTTGCAAATCTATTTAAGTGGAGTATGGCAGTTTGGCTAATTTCACTTTGAACAAGAGCATAAGCTACCCCGCTTACAACACTTCTGTCTGAAATTATAAGTTTACCTATATTTGGCTCTATAATCTCTTTTACATGTTCGGCGCGATCTGCTAAAAATAGTAAAAATTCAGCCTTTTTGCTCTTTGCTTTTGTGCTTAAGACTATCTCTCTAATCTCTTTTCCGACTTCGGTACCGCCAGGCTCTTTTGTGATAATAGCATCTTCAAAATGCTTTTGAAGTTTTTCAATCTGAGTGCTTTTCCCTGCAGTATCAATTCCCTCTATTGCAATGTACATGATTTCATTTCCGTAATAATCTCTTGAACCTCTTTTGGAACTAGATGCTCAGTTTTTGCATTGAATTTTAAAAGATTTCTGACAATTGATGAGCTTATAAACGCATGTTGAAGTTTTGGCATAAGATATACTGTTTCAATCTTGTCATCAAGCGAATTATTTAAGTATCCAAGTTGCAGTTCATACTCAAAATCACTTACCGCTCTAAGCCCACGGATTAAGACGGTAGCATTATGCGTACGTGCAAGTTCAACGGTAAGGTTGTCAAAACCTAGAACTTTTACATTTTTTAGATTTTTAACTGCTTCTTTGGTCATATTTATTCTCTCTTGAAGCGTGAACATAGGTTTTTTGTCCGTTGAAATCGCAACTGCTACTATAACTTCGTCAAAGAGTTTTAAAGCTCTTTCTATTATGTCGTAATGACCGTTTGTAATTGGGTCAAATGTTCCGGGGTATAGTGCTATTTTTTTCATCATTCCCATCTTTTATAAAGGTTATTTTCAATGCCAAGCAAATCAAACCATTTGCCGATTATAAAGTTTTCCATCTCGTCTAAAGTTTGTTGTTCTGAATAGTATGCCATGACAGGAGGTGCAATTATTACGCCCAAAGTTGCTAATTTATGCATATTTTCTAACGCTATGGCAGAAAACGGCATCTCTCTTGGAGCTAAAATCAATTTTTTATGCTCTTTTATCATAACGCTTGCGCATCTTGTAACTAGGTTGTCGGAAATCCCACATGCTATTTTTGCTAATGTATTCATACTGCAAGGTGCTATTATCATAGCATCAACTCCAAAAGAGCCTGAGGAAATACTCGCTGCAATATTCTGATCTTCATGCAGTGTTATATTCATCTCTTTGTCTAAGACAATTTGTGAGTTTTTTGTCATAATAAAATGTTTATCTATCTCTTTTGGAAGAAGTTTAAGAGTTTTTAACCCTAAGTTTACTCCACTTGCACCGCTTGAGGCTACTACTATTTTTCTATTTTTCACTCTATCTCCGCCGTATTCTTGCCTGTAACTCTTGCTTTTAAAATTTTTTGGTTACTGTTTTGAACTTTTATTATATCATTTACTTTAGCATCTTGAAGTGCTTTTGCGCTAAATGTAATGCCCATGCCATCTTTAAATAGACTGACATTGATTATGGAATCTTTTTTAACCACATCTAGCGATTCTACGTCTCTTATGGTTAAAATCATATCTTTTGGTATATGACGTTTTGACTGAAGTAGATTTGCTTCTATGTTTTGCAGCGGTTTTGCTCTAAATCTATCTAAAACAACATTTTGTCTCATAACATTTAATAGTGAAATTTGGGTATCTTTTTTGATTATACTTCTGCTTGTATAAACTGCAACACTAGCCTCTATATCATAATCAAAAAAAATCTTTTTATTTTGAGAAGTTTTAATGCTTATAATCCCGCTTCTTGATAAATAATCTCTGCTGTCTATATCAAAAATATAATCTTTTGGCAAACTTGTTATATATCCTCTTGGATGTACCGATATATTTTTTATCTCAATGTTGTCATATTTTTTTCTGTAGTACTCTTTTACATGTTGCTCAAGGGCAGAGGTGTTTACGGGGCTTTTAATTATAAAATTGATATAACTGCTTTTAGAAGTGTAATTTTTATACCCCTTTTTATCAAGCAGTTTTATCAAATCTTTTGCTTTAACTCTTTTTGAGTATCTGTTTGCCTCAATCGTGTATAACTCAAAATCATTTTTTATTTCCGGAATAACGGTGCTTATGTTAATTGTGCTTGTTTTTACATAATACACGCTCTCAAGAGAGTTGTTAGCGTATATACTAACCGAGAAAAGAATCAATATAAAAAATTTTACAAACATTGCTACACCGTACTCTATATTTTTTATAATTTTAACATAGAGTAGATAATATGGTCATTTTTGGATATTACTTTAGTATATATGCGATTTTAACCTTAAATTTTTTAGGAAAATCAAATAGCGTTTTTTCAATTTCAATTGGAAAACTGTTCTCTATTGCCTCTGTAGCTGATTTTTCAAAAATATTTTTGCCTGAGACCATTTTTATATAATCTACATTTCCATCTGCTAGTATAATAAACTCTACTTCAATAGTATCTTGAATAGACCTTCTTCTAGCAGTATGAGGATATGATTTATTCTCATTTATTCGTTTGATTAAATTTTGGATAAATATCTCTCTATCTCTCTCTTTTGTATCATTTTGCACTACTTTATCTACATGTGGAATAGGTTTTTTATCTTCTATATGCTTTTTTTGTATCGGTTCTTCTTGAGTTTTTTGAACATGTTTTGGCTCGGCTTGCTCTACAACAGGCTCTTTTTTAAGTGGTGTCGGAGTAGGTTTTTTTTCAATCGGTTTTGAAATTTGTTTTTTCTCGGTAGGTTTAGTAAGAGGCTCTTTTTTAATAGGTTTTAAAATCTCCTCTTTTTTTATCTCTGTTGCTTGTGAAATTATAGAAAAATTAATTTTTTGAATTTTTTCGACTTTGTGATTTTTGTCATTATCATCTTTTTTTATTATAAAAAAGTAAAAGAGAGACGCTCCTACAAATGTGTAAAATATAGTGCTGATAATAAATGAGGAGAGATATCTGTTCATATTAAACTTTATTCTCATATTCATAAGACTCTAACGCCAATATTGCCGCTCCGTATGAGGTTGTGATTTGCGGAAACTCCGGGATAAATATCTTTTTACCGAGTTCATTCTCAATAGCATGAACTAAACCGTTATTTAGAGCCGGTCCTCCATCAAAGTAGATGCCTTCGTTTATACCTACTCTTTTTACTAGTTTTATAATTCTTTTTGCAATTGAGTAGTGAACTCCTGCGACGATATCTTCAATACTGTGGTCATTTCCTAGTAGTCCTATTATCTCTGACTCTGCAAATACGGCACATGTACTATTTATTGCAAGCGGCGTACCTTGTGATTTGAAGTGATATTCGCCTAACTCATCAACCTCTATCTCTAAATTCATGGCAACAACATCCAAAAACTTTCCAGTTCCTGCCGCACATCTGTCATTCATAGCAAAATTTACTACATTTCCCTCATCGTCCAACGAGATGGCTTTAGAGTCCTGACCGCCTATATTTATGATAGTTTTGATATTGCATTTACCCTCAGCCGCAGCTATTGCACCCATTGCATTTGCGGTGATTTCGCTTATATTTTCGTCTGCTTCTTTAAAAAGTTTTCTTCCATAACCGGTTGCAACCGTATAGAGTAAATCTTTTTCATCAATATTTAGCTCATCGAGCATCTCTTTGAGTGCCTGTTTTGCATATTTGTAAAACATACTTCCACTCGCACTGATTTTATGACCTGCTAATTTTTTACTCTCATCAACAATAGCAATTTTAATTGCCGTTGAACCTATATCTATTCCTGCAAAATAGCGCATTATCCTCTCCTTTTTCTATTTTTAAGCGACTCTACAAATGCTTCAATTCTAGTTGTTAGTTGCCCAGACTGGCTTGGAGAGTAGTCGCTCTCAAGATAGAGTATAGGTATCTGAGCCTTTTGCATTGCTTCTAAAACAGAGCGTTGTTCCATCTCATACACCTGACAACCTGCAAACGCCTGATATATTACGCCATCAGCCTTATAATCTCTAACTAAGTCTATTATTCTTCTTTTTCTATCACTGTTTTTAGTAAAGATAGGGCAGGTGCAACCTTTGAGGTATCTATCTGCGATAGAATCAATCATATCGTTTACAAACCACTCATCAACGCTTATCATGTCGTTAAACATTCTATTTGACGAACATGTCTCATCGGCTACGATTATGGCGTCAGATTGCTCTATTAAAAGGGGTATTTTTAGATTTGGAAATATCGGCGGCGAACCGGTATAGACAATTCTAGGGCTCATTTTTGATGCCGCATTTACCTGAGTTTCTACTCTTTGCTCACACTCCTGCACAAGATTTTCCATGGCATCTATCCAGTTGTCTATCTTGTCAAAAAAGAATGCGTTAGTAACTAAAAACATATCTTTACCTAAGATAGGGGAGGCGGTATTTTTTCGCAAAATATTCAGCTTATGGTATAAATGTTGGGCATAACCAACTTTTTTAATTGACTCTTTAAGACTCTTTTTTGTCAGCTTTTTATTAAGGTCTATCGATAAATCTTTTGTAAATTTTCTAACACTTCTTCTCCAATACTCTCTACTCTCATGGCTCTCTTTGGTACGCGGAAACTCCATGTCATAAACACTAAATCCCATGCCTTCTATAATCGCACCAGACTTTGCTTTTTGATCACATGTAGTAGGAGATATGATAACATCGGGCTTGTCAGAGAAGTTATTTGATGCAAACTGCCCAACGGTTGCTTTTACCAAAGGGCATGATTTTGATGGGAGCAGGTCGCTTCCTATCTCATCGTCCGTATAAAAACCATTGCATAGTCTAAGCGGAACAGCGTCAAGCGCATAGATTATCTCTGATGGAACTTGAATACACATCGTTCCCACTTTTGCTTTGTCCACATGTAAAGACTCATGTTTGCAGTTTACTCTCTCATAAAGATCATAAAAGTAGCTCATTGCGCGAGGAGGCTCTTTAAAGTTGTGCTTTATTTTTTCTAGTACACTTGCTGCTTCCATCGCTTTATGGCGGTTTTGTCTCTCTCTTGATGTTTCTATTTTATGTTCAGTCATCTTTTTTCTCCAGCTTATCCATCTGCATTCTTTTTGCAAAACCGCCTTTTGTCGAGCTAAATAGTTTCATATTTAAAATATCTACATGTAGAGCATCATCCTCGGGACATGCCGCCACACACTTCATACAAAGGATGCAGTCGTCTCTTAATATATTTGTACTTTTTACATCATCGGCTATATCTTTTATCTGCATATCGCATACATTGTAACAATCGCCGCATTTTGTACATTTGTCACCATCTTTTTTAAGTTTTAAAAGTGCAGCGTCGCTAAATATATAGTGCATTGCACTCATTGGGCAAAAAAAACAGAAAAATCTTTTTTTAACAAACGAGCCGATAACAAATAACCCTGTAAAAATCAGACCCAAAGTAGTTAAAATCATTGCTGTTTTTGTAGAAAAATCAAGACTCCACTGAGAAACATCTCCCACAAAAAGAGGTGTTATCATCCTACCTGGGCAAATTTCACAAAATGCCGTTCTCCACTCGCCGCCGAGGATTCCCATACCAACACCCATAGGTGCTAAAATTACTAAAGCGAGCATTATGTACTTTATTTTTTTGAGCTTATCAAACTGTGGTTGTGTATATGTGCTGTAGCGGATGCCCATTTTTTTACGCAAACCTGTTAGCCAATCCTGCATAGTACCAAGCGGACAAGCATAACCGCACCACGCTTTGTTAAATACAACAAACCACAATAAAAAAGTTATAAAACCGATAAGAACAGATATACTTGCCGCACTAAAAAGCACATCCAAGGGGCGTGCCAGCTGATGTTGAAGCGGCAAGAAATAGCACATTCCGCCTACTTGTCTATCGTATCCGCATGAAAATACAGGTATGCTGTTTCCTAGATTAATAGCAAAATATCCGCCGTATATAAAAAGTACAAAGAAGAAGAGTTGAAGCCAAAAGCGAAATCTTCTAATGTCGGCTCTGTTTATAAAATCTCTAATTCTCTTCATCAAAACGTACCTCCTTAAAAGGTTTTTCCCGTCTTGTTCTGTACATGTAAATAACAAATCCGCTAATTATCATAATCAGTACAGCCGCGGATAAGCCATACGCATAAGATTTATATCCGCGTTCATTTGGGTAATAATAAGAGGGGTAGGTTGCACTATAATTTATTTTTTGATATTGGCGCTCATTATCTACCCCTGATACATCTTTTACATAAGATGCACTAAGTAAAAATTCATTTTTATATCTTTTGTTAAATTCATTCCAGTTTGGAAAATAGTCTTCTATAAGCGTAAAAGTTGCAACTCCGTTTTTGTCCGTTTTTAGAGTTTTAGACCAGAGAGTTTTTGTAGATAGTGTTACGTCTGCACCCTCAATTGCCTCCTCTTCAAGTACTACTTTAACTCTTAACTTTTTGCCTGAGTATAGAGCGTGAAAAAAAGTTTCATCATCCTCTCTTACTCTTAAGATATCAAAAGGAGCCTCTTTTATCGTGTGTGCATCCATCTTCTTTTTGTCATAGATAGCATAGTTGCTATGGTTAAATCTCAAAAACTCATATTTTGCCGTCGTTATATAGAGTGTGTTATCTTTAACATCTTTATTGACGTAAAAAAGATTGTAGTATCCGTTGTCAGGCATCTCAAAAGTTACCGATTTGCATCCTGCATCTTTTGATACCGTTGCCTCTTTGGTATTTAAGTTTGCATCAAGCAGATAAAGCTTTGCTTCTAGGGCACCTAAACAATTTTTTTTGCCCTCTGCATCTTCAAAAACAGGCCATACCTCTTTTGTAGCGACTCTGCCTCTTGCTCCGCCGTGACTGTGTCCGCCGCCGTAAGATTTTTTTTCTGCAGTAGGATTTATTTCAGAAAAATAGATAGTGTCACTGAATTCAGGCTTTATAAAAGTGGGTAAATCTTGTTTCTCTGATTTTTTGTTAACTCTCTCAACACCTCCATGACTTGCGTGTCCGTTTGATGCCTTGCCGTAAGTTTTAAAGATATAGCCGACGTACATGTTAACTGCTAGAAAAAAGATAATCAAAGATGCGGCAAACGGAAAAGCGGCTATTTTTCTTAATCTGCTAACATCAAGAAGTTTTACTCTTTTATATAAAATAATTAAAGCCCAGATTATAGCAACCCATTTTAGCAAATCAAATACATGTAACCAGCCATCGCCTCTGTTTGCTAAAGGAGCGACGTCAAGCGTAAATCCAAAACCGTAAGCAAACCCTTCTGCAATATGCTCGTAGCCTTTGAGAAAAAACATCTCAAACGAATGAGCGATTGAGCCGAGTATAAACAGAGGTGCATAAGAGTATCCTAAGTCGTAAAATACGGTATTAAAATCTTTTTTTAATATTTTTGCCGCTATAAACATACCGATAACCGCCGCTAAAATAGTAAAAATCAGCGCATATACAAATGCAAACAGACCTATAGGGTCAATAGCGCCAAAGTCTATATAATGTTTTAAAAATTCGGCTGTTTTTGACCATATCATGTCGCCTGCCGCATTACTTCTTCCTATGCCGTGATGAAAAGACATAGTTATTGAAATTGATGCCAATATAAGTATAAATGCCCAAACTTCTGCTTTTAGGACTTGAAACTTTGAAAATAGAGAAAACGAGGGGTTTTTATACTTAAAACTAACAGCTTCACATGCGCTGCTGCAGTCCATACACAGAGTACAGTCAGTCATAGAATTTCTGTTATCAAACGTAAAAGGTTTTAGGTTATATGGACATGCCGTCGCACACTCAAAGGTTCTACAATCATTGCAAGCACTTTTATATGTTCCGAGCCATGTAAAAGAGAGTTTAGAATAAGCGCGTGTAAGTGTTCCGATAGGGCAGATATATTTGCAATAGCTCATATCTTTATAGAGAAAGTAAACTATAAAAGCGATGAGTGTCATTACCGCAAATAAAATTGCAGTTCCAAGTGGAGTTCTAAAAAGGTTCGGGAACATGTAATATACTCCCCACCATCCAAACACAAGCAAAAATACGCCTATATATCTGTTTTGAAGCCATTTTGGCATAGTTTTTTTAAGTCCGTATTTTGTTATATATTTTCCCATAAATCCGTGAGGACAGATGCCGCAAAATATTCGTCCAAATGTAGGAAGAGTCAGAACCATAAACAAAGACCAAAATATTCCCCAAAATACGGCGGTTGTAAAAGTATTTTCTTTACCTGTATGTGTAAATCCGAAATATAGAGCATATAAAAAAAGCATAGAGATTGCTATTTTTAATATTGTTAAAAATTTTTGATTTTTAAACAAAACCCCCAGTAGAGGTTTTGCATATATATCATCTTTATCACGTTTTATAAAATTTACCATTACTTTCCTTTTTTTAAAGTTTTAAAATACCGTTAAACACAAGCAAACCTACCGCTATAAGCAGTAGTGCCGCAACTCGTTCTATGTGAAGTTTGTAGGATGAGAACTGAATCATCATCCCTTTAATAAATTTAGATACTATAAATCCGTAAAACAGAATTGAAAACATTACGGCTCCTAGACCAAAAAACAGACCGAGTCCTATAGTGTTATAGATATTGCTGCTGTTTGCGGCAACTCCCAAAAGTGCCATTATCGGAGCACAAGGGTTTATTGACATTGTTGCACCGATAGTAAAGAAGCCAAACTTATTTAACTTAGGTTTCTTTATTATGGGTGTAGCGTGCCCACATGAGTATGTAGGTTTAAAACTTTTATATAGTAAAAAAAGACCCATTCCTACAGTGCTTGTCCCAAGAATTAAGCCAAATAGAGAGTTGTCATCGAGTATCTGCTTTACCCAAGAAGAGCTAAGATACGCGACAACTGCTAAAAATGTATAACTAACAATTCTTCCAAGACTAAAGGGCAAAATAACATGTAAAGCCTCTTTTGTACCGTTTGAATTGTTAACAAGCAACGGTGTTAAAAATGGCATACATGAGAACATACATGCAGTAGCTCCGTAAGAGAGACCTATTATAAAAATAGATAAAAAAGCGGCATTTTCCATAATCGCTCTCTTAATCTTTTTTTGTGATTATTCCAAGGTTTGTAAAGTTCTTCTCTTTTAGAGTATCAAGAAGGATTACAAAAAAATCAAACTTCGCATCTTTATCACAATTTATATAAATTGGCATATCCGTTTTGTATTTGCATAGTTCTGCTTCAATATCTTTTACAAAAATGAGCGTTTTATCAAATAAAATATCACCGTTTTGTTTTATTGTAATAGTTAGATTTTTTTTATCATCTTTTGTCGCACTTTTTGAGCTAGGAAGGTCAACAGGAATAAGCCCCTTTGCCACAAAAGTTGCTGTTGTTAGAACAATCACAAGAAGAACAAGCATAATATCGATAAACGGTACTACGTTGATGGAATCAAATTTTTTAATTTGCAAGTTTTTCCTTTTGATGTATATCCCAATAAGCCAAAACAACCTCGATTTTTCTAGCTAAATGGTTATAAAACACGGTTGCAGGAATAGCTACCAAAAGACCCATTGCAGTAGCTTTTAGTGCAAGAGCCAAAGACGTCATAATCATTTTAGCATCCAAGGTATCACTCTGACCCATTGCATAAAAGGTAATAATTATCCCAAATACCGTTCCTAAAAGACCGATATATGGAGCATTAGAACCAAATGTCGAGATTATGTTAATATTATTCGTAAGAGCAATTTCAAGCTCCTCTTTTGTCTTAAAATTGCGCACGTCTATTGCTTTGTAAAATAGAAGTCGCTCAATCCAAAACCAAAAAGCCATAAAACTCATAACTCCCAAAAGTCCTATAATCCCATAATCAACAATATCTTTAAGTAGTTCTATATTCATATATCTGCCTAATATTTATATTAAAATTTAACCGACAATCCTGCTGTATATACTCTTCCGGCATTAACCGTAATAGACAAATCTTCGGCATTGAAAACACCGTCTTCATTTCTATCGCCGCTTGATCTTGCAGTGCTGTAATAACTTTTGTCAAAAACATTGTCAATTCTTGCAAAGAGGTTATACTCATAATCGCCTATTTTGTTACCGTAATTTGCAAGTAGATTTAGAGTTGCTTGTCCGGGGATTTTAATCTGATTTAAATCATCTGCATAATATTCTGATTTTGCATTAATTTCAGTTGATAATTTTAGATTTTTCATCGGCAAATAGTCTAAAATAAGGTTTACTTGATGTTTTGAAGTTCTAGGAATTTGATTGCTTGTTACATTATAAAACGTAAGATTTGATAAATAAGCGCTACCGTCTAAATCAATACCGAAATTGTCATATTTTGTATAATACGCATCAAGGTAAGTATATGCAAGGTTAAACGATAATTTATCCGCTGCTTTTCCCTCTGCTGAAAGTTCTAAACCTCTATGTCTAGCACCTCCTACATTATCCCACATGTCGGTATTTGTATTGTTAGCAGAACCGTAATTTCCTGATGTTTTCATGATAAAGTCATCTCTATCAATTTGAAAAATTGCAGCTTCATAATTAACTTCGTTAAATCTAGTTCTGACTCCTATCTCATAGTTATAAGATTTTTCAGGATCTAAATCAGGGTTGTTTTGAGTATATCCCCAACTACTCGTACTTCCTGCATATAATTGAGCAACGGTCGGTGCTCTAAAACCTGTTGAGTAATTTGCAAAAATATCAAAATTATCAACTATTTTATAGTTAGCACCTATTCTATATGAGTAAATTTTGAAATCCTCTTTGTAGCTGTTATTGCGATAATCTTCATAATCAAGTTTGATTAAATCATATCTAAGATTTGCGGTAGCACTTAGATTTTGCGTAAGTTGTTGTTTGTACTCACCGTAAATTGCATAAACATTTTCGTTCGTTGTATCATCACTCTTTTTATCTCCTGCTAGATAATAATCAGGTGTTACCGTTCTAATACCGCGCGGATATGAAACTAATGCTTGATTTACTCTATATGTAGATTTATTTTCATATGTGTTATCTCTTAAATCTAAACCTAAAAGTGCTGCAGATTGATTTGAAGAAGTACGATATTCACTCTTTATACCTCTTTGTATCTGTGCATAATCGTTATCGTAAGTATAATCGCTATCATCTAAAGACGGATCTGAAATCCCGCTGCTGTTTTGTGTTTGAGGTGATGACATGTACATAGTGTCATCAGTGTAAACATATCCGTTTACAAGTAAGTTTGAACTACTGTCAAAATCTTTTGAGTAGGTAAGAAATAGTTTTAAAAGATTAACATCATAATCTCTTGTATAATCCCTACTTTTTTGATCTCCGTCATAAATTGATTTAGGATTTGTTTTTGCAGCACTCTCGCCGCCTACCGTTCCGTGCGTATCTTTTGTTCTATCTGAATACTCAAATCCAAACGTAACATCCGACGTATCGTCTATGTAGTACTGCAACTTACCGTTTAGATATTTTGCCACACTTCCTGAATCTTCCCAGTATCCGTCAGTCTCTTTTTTGCTGGCTTGCAAATGAAAACTCAAATCGTCATTCGCATAACCGCTTCTAGCTAATAGCTTTTGATAACCGAAACTTCCAAATTCAACTGCACCGAAATTGTTGTTATATTTTGCACCTTTTTTCGTCGTAATGATTACTGCACCTGATAGCGCATCATCCCCAAACAGATAGGAAGCACCACCCTTTACAACTTTAATGCTCTCGATATTGTCAAGGTCAATATTTACACTTCCGGTTCTCTCAAAAACAGGTACACCGTCAATTACAATTGCAACACCAGGTTTTTCACCCATGTACATCTGATTTTCAACGCCGCGAAGATGAATTTTTACACTATCGCCTGATTTTACCTCTGTTGTTACACCTGGGATTGATTGTAAAATCTGTTGTATATTTTCAGTGTGTGCCATATCGACACTCTCACCGCTTATAGTTGTAGTTGTTGACACCTCTGTTTTTTTTGTATCAAACTTACTGTCAATGGTTGATGATTCAACCTTTATGGTTCCTAAATCAGATGCCGCAACATTGCTAATTGCCAATGCGCATATCACGGATAAATAGATTTTCTTATTCATTCTTTAACCTTTGCTTTAAAAATCGAGAATGAAGTATAATAACTAAGTGTTAATTTTGTGTTAATTTCTATTTATAAGTAATATTTAAGATAGGTGTACATGTTATGTATGATTAGTATAGTAAAAAATTTGCTTAAAATTCTGTATTTTGAAGGATTTTGTGTGTGTATGTAAGTTTATGATTTTGCATTATGGTACCTGCGGGCGGACTCGAACCGCCACAACTTGCGTTAGCGGATTTTGAATCCGCCGTGTCTACCATTTCACCACGCAGGCTTGAAGAGTGCAATGATATAAAGTTATAACTTAAAATATCGTGAAAATAAAAAATAAATAATATTTGTCGATATATCGGAAGTGGAACTTATGTTGCTTAATATTATAAATATTGGGTAGAATCTATAATTAGTCGGCGTTGGAGGTGTATTGTGAGAATTACAAGCGGTATGTACTATAAAAATATATATAGTGATAATAATTCGCAGTTGACGAATAGTCTTTTTAATGTAAATAAGCAAATAGCATCTGGATTAAAGATTCAATATGCAAAAGATGATGTAAGAATTTTTACCGAAACTATGAGGCTAGATAATGAGATAGCAACGCTTGGACAGATAAAAAGTAGTACTAAAAATGCTATAAAGATGTCGGATCAGTCAGATATTGTTTTAAATGAGTTTGAAACTACGATGAACCGTGCAAGAACGCTTTTTTTAACTGCTGCAAATGAAACAAATAGTGCAACATCGCTTGATGCGATAGCAAAAGAGTTAAGAGGAATTGAATCTAATTTTAAAAACT
The DNA here is from genome assembly GCF_001830805.1 of Sulfurimonas sp. RIFOXYD2_FULL_34_21. Classification (NCBI taxonomy): domain Bacteria; kingdom Pseudomonadati; phylum Campylobacterota; class Epsilonproteobacteria; order Campylobacterales; family Sulfurimonadaceae; genus Sulfurimonas; species Sulfurimonas sp. RIFOXYD2_FULL_34_21. Next base: position 191,373 of record NZ_MICH01000015.1, on the reverse strand, counting down.
TGGCAAATACATCTATAAATGGACAATATATATTTTCAGGTTCAGCGCTTAGCACAAAGCCTATTTCTAGCAGCGGTGAATATATGGGAAATGATGCCGTATTAAAAGCATTTACAGGCTCAAAAACTTCACAACAATACAATATAAGCGGTAAAGAGCTTTTCTTTGGAGAACAAAAGTTAGTAAACAGAGAAGTTACTACAAATGTTGTTCAAAGCAGTTTAAGCGCTAGATATCCAGACTTTACCGATTCGACTGTTACCGGAGGAAACTCTACTATAATGCCAAGCGATACTATTCGTGATTTAATGGGTGATGCAGACAATGTCGTTGATGCTGTAAATTTTAAACACTATTTTTATGTAAGAGGTACAAATAGCAGCGGGGATTCATTTTCGCAAAAAATCAGTATGCGAGATGATGACAATGTTGATGATCTTTTGACTCAAATTGGCAATCTTTACGGAAATACACCAAATTTAAAAGTTGTTGATGTCGGTATGAATTCAAATGGACAGATTGTAATAACAGACAAGATTAAAGGTTCAAGTAAGCTTGATTTTCATATGGTCGGTGCAACGGATTTAAGCGGCGGTGCTGCTGCTAATGTAACGAATATAGATGATTTGGGAGTTGGAGAAACAGATTTTAGTAAAATTATGTTAGGAACTTCTACGGCAACAAACACTTCGCTACATGTAAAAGAGTTTATAAAATCTTCACTAACATCTGCAGATAGCGTTGCTGCAACAAATATTATAGACGGTACTATTTATGATAGAGTAGAGTTTGCCCAAAACGGTGCAAGATTATCCTCGAGTACTCCACAAATAGTAAAAGGTACAAATGCGTTTGCAACGCCTTCTACAAAGATTTCTGATGTAGCTACTTCCGGCACGCTAAACGGCACATCATTTACACTAGAAGGGACAGATGTAAACGGAGCGGCTTATAGTGCTCAAATTGATTTTGCTACTGCAGGTTCAACATTTACGGTCGGTGCTAATACATATGATATTTTTAATATGGAATCTCCAAGAGCGGCTGTTGATGCAGATGAGATGACATATGCTCAGTTAATGGATGTTATGAATATGGTTGTAACCGGCAACCTTCCTGCAGCAGCTCCCGGTTCATCGGCTCAGTATGACACGGCTATTGCGACATCCGATTTAAGAGGAAAAACATTTTTAAGTTATGACGGAAAAATAGGTTTTGAAGAGATTGGTACCGGAAATACTACAGCAAAAATAGCATTGTATGACTCAAACAGCGGTGATTTTTCTGCAGCATCGTCTGTCATGACATTTAATACTAACAATGCTATAACAGTAAGAGATCCTAAAACAGATTTTTTTAAAACTTTCAATGAGATGATTACTGCCGTAGAGAATAATAAAAATTATCCAGATAGCAGTTCCGGTGATATAAGAAATGTAGGTGTAGAAAATGCGATTGCTATGATGGATGACCTTCAAGACAGTATCTTTAGAGCACACTCTAAAATAGGATCACAAACAAATGCTCTAAATATGTCTATAGAGAGAACTGAAATATTAGAAATTGGTTCAATCAGCCTTAGGTCATCAGTCGTAGATACTGATTTGGCAGAAGCTGCATTGACGCTAGCGCAATTAGATACAAATTATAAAGCAATGCTCTCAAGTGTTAGTAAAATTTCACAATTAAGCTTAGTGAACTATCTATAAAAGTGTTCTTTATGGAACACTTTTAGCTATACTTCTTTTTTACTAACTTAGAAAAAGGAAACTCATAGTTTGAAAGATACTTTGTTTATAATAAGCTTTGGTTTACTAACCTATTTTGGATTTGCAACGATTTTCGGTGATACTGCCTTGATGGGTCGTTATGGTGCTATCTTTGCTAAGTATAATCATCAATATTTTGGTTACATTTCGTATGCATATATATTTCTCTCTTTAATTCCACTCTATATTTTTTATAAAAATAGTGCTTTAAATACAAGAAAATTTGAGTTAGCTATAACATCTTTTTTGATTTTGTTCTCTTTATTATTAGCTCAAGCTTTAGTGGTAAATGACAAACTAAGAGGAGAAATAGGCGGAAGTTTTGTAGATTTTTTATCCCCATACATCGGTTCATTCGGGCTTTGGATATTTTGGTTGATTATAACGCTGGTTTCAATAGTTATAATTATTGATAAGAGTGCCCATGAAGTGCTTGATATATTTTTTGGAAATTTAAAAAAAAATTTATTAAAAAATAAAAACTCTTCAAAAGAAAGTTCAAAAATATTTACAAAAAATAGAAATGTTAAATATACACAAAATCAGAAACAGATAAAAGAAGAGTATTTAGAACCAATTACAGAACCGCTATTAGAAGAGTTTGAAAGTGAAATAGACAAACCTGCTTTTTTAAGAAAAGAGAATATAAGCGAAATAGTAGAATCTCAGCCGGAAGTTAAACATAATATTTTAAACCTTGTTTCAGATATAAAAGAGCAAAAAAACGCAATAGTAGTTGACGAACTTGAGGAGAATGCAAAACTGCTTGCTTCAATAGAAAAGGGAGAAGTTGAAAAACCTAAAAACTTTAAACTGCCATCAGTAGAATTTTTACAAAAACCAAACAATAAAGCGCATAGTGTAGATGAAAGTGAGTTGGATGACAAGATAAAATTTCTAATAGAAAAACTTGCACACTTTAAAATCGAGGGTGATGTTGTAAGAACTTATGCTGGACCAGTTGTTTCGACTTTTGAATTTAAACCTGCCGCAAATGTAAAAGTTTCAAGAATTTTAAATCTTCAAGATGACTTAGCAATGGCTCTAAGTGCTGAGACTATCCGTATCCAAGCGCCTATTCCCGGAAAAGATGTTGTAGGAATTGAGATACCAAATGAAAAAATTGATACTATTTATCTAAGAGAACTGCTTGATAGCAAGATTTTTAAAGAGTCATCTTCTCCGCTTACAATAGTTTTAGGTAAAGATATAGTCGGAAAACCGTTTATAACAGATCTTAAAAAACTTCCTCACCTTTTAATAGCAGGAACGACAGGAAGCGGTAAAAGTGTCGGCATAAATGCTATGATACTCTCTCTTTTATATAAAAACTCACCTGATCAGCTTAGACTTCTTATGATAGACCCAAAGATGTTAGAATTTTCAATATACAATGACATCCCTCATCTTTTAACTCCGGTAATTACAAAAGCAAAACAGGCTATTGTAGCACTAAATAACATGGTATATGAGATGGAGAGACGCTACTCATTGATGAGCGAGAATAGAACAAAAAATATAGAGAGCTACAACGAAAAAGTTAAACGTGAAGGTGGTGAGCATCTCCCATATATAGTAGTTATAATAGATGAGTTAGCAGACTTAATGATGACAAGCGGAAAAGATGTAGAGTACTCTATTGCTAGACTTGCACAGATGGCTAGAGCTTCAGGAATTCATCTTGTCGTAGCGACTCAAAGACCTTCTGTTGATGTTGTAACGGGACTAATTAAAGCAAATCTTCCGTCTCGTATATCATACAGAGTAGGGCAGAAAGTTGATAGCAAAATTATTCTTGACCAACAAGGAGCAGAGTCGTTATTAGGCAAAGGCGACATGTTGTTTACACCTCCGGGTTCAACCGGACTTGTTCGTCTTCATGCACCGTGGAGTACTGAAGAAGAGATAGAAAAAATCGTTGATTTTATAAAATTACAAAGAATGCCAAACTATGATAAACGGTTTTTGATAGAAGATAGCGAAAATAATTCTGCATCATCAAGCGAAAGTTATGAAGAGCTTGACCCTCTTTTTGATGAAGCAAAAAATGTTATCTTAAGCGATAGAAAGACTTCAATATCTTATCTTCAAAGAAAACTTCAAATTGGCTATAACAAATCTGCAAGATTGATTGAACAGTTAGAGGGAGAGGGCATCTTATCTGCACCAAACTCTAAGGGAATTCGTGAAATTTTATAATGAGTAAACCTAATCTCATCTTTACAAAATATAAAAACTCATTTAGTGTATATGTGAAAAATTTGGAGTTATTGTCAGTTGAGCAGATACAGATTATAGAATCTTTTGTAAGTACGCGAAAAGGAGTTTTTGATTTTAACTCATACACGTTTGTTATTCAAAAAAGATTAGAATTTAATGAATTCGTCGCACTGATAGAAAAAAGTTCAATTGATGCTAAATGTGAAGAGAATATTCCAAAAATTGAGCAAAAATCAAAAGTAGAGTTTGGAAAATATAAAGGAATGTACTATTGTGACATTCCGGACTCATATCTTTTGTGGTTAAAAAGTAACTATTTAGGAAAAGATAGAGATATTATAGACTTAGAATTAAATTTTAGAGCCTTGTAGTGTTACTAAAATAAACATATTTTAAATAAAATCACTTGCCAATGTTTACTTTGGTAACACATAGCTTTTACTGTTTACATATTTAGTTATAATCCCTATACTAAATTTATAAACAGGAATGACAATGGCATTTTTAGAAGAGTATAAAAAGCATATTTCAGAGAGAGAGGCACTCGGCGTACCGCCGCTTCCGCTTTCGGCTGAACAAACTGCGCAGGTAATTGAATTGATTAAAAGCGATTGTACGGATGAGTTAGTAGGACTTATTACAAATCGCGTATCTCCCGGTGTTGATGACGCTGCATATGTAAAAGCCGCTTTTTTAAATGATGTTGCATCCCAAAAAGTAACAGTTAGCGGTATCTCTCCGGCTCAAGCAGTTAAAATAATGGGTATGATGTTAGGCGGGTACAATGTTAGACCTATCATTGATTGTTTAACGTCTGCAAATAAAGATGTAGTTGAAGCCGCAAAAGAAGCATTAAAAAAGACTCTGCTTGTTTATGATGCATTTAACGATGTAGAAGAGTTACATAAAGCCGGTAATGCAGCTGCTACTGAAGTTATGACTTCATGGGCAAATGCTGAGTGGTTTACCTCAACTCCGGCATTAGCCGAAAAAATTACAGTAACTGTTTATAAAGTTCCTGGTGAAACTAATACTGATGACCTTTCTCCTGCTTCTGAAGCTTTTACGCGTTCAGATATTCCACTGCATGCTAACTCTATGTTGGTTTCTAAAATGGAGAACCCGATAGCGACTATTGCTAAGTTAAAAGAAGCAGGAAATCCTATTGCTTATGTAGGCGATGTTGTAGGTACAGGTTCAAGTCGTAAATCAGGTGTTAACTCTGTTCAATGGCACATGGGTGAAGATATCCCTGGTGTTCCAAACAAGCGTACCGGTGGTGTAGTTATCGGAGGTATTATTGCTCCTATTTTCTTTGCTACATGTGAAGACTCAGGTGCTCTTCCATTAGAGATGGATGTCACCGCTATGGAAACAGGCGATGTTATAACAATTTATCCATATAAAGGCGAAGCACATAAAAACGGTACATGTATCGCTACGTTTAAGTTAAACCCTAATACTATTACTGATGAAGTCAGAGCAGGTGGACGTATCCCGCTTATTATAGGTCGCGGATTAACTGCTAAAGCCCGTGGAGTTTTAGGTATGAGTGTTTCCGACGTATTTTTAACTGCAGAACAACCTGCAGATAGCGGCAAAGGTTATACTCTTGCTCAAAAAATGGTTGGTCATGCTTGTGGTATGAAAGGTGTTCGTCCAGGTATGTATGTAGAGCCTGTAACGACAACCGTAGGTTCTCAAGATACAACAGGTCCTATGACGCGTGATGAAATAAAAGAGTTGGCAGCTTTAGGTTTCTCGGCTGATTTGGTAATGCAATCATTTTGTCATACGGCGGCATATCCAAAACCCTCAGATGTTATAATGCACCATACTCTGCCTGAATTTATCTCTAACCGCTCAGGTGTGGCTCTTCGTCCAGGCGATGGCGTTATCCACTCATGGTTAAACCGTTTAACGCTTCCTGATACCGTAGGAACAGGCGCAGATAGCCATACTCGTTTTCCAATCGGAATCAGTTTTCCAGGCGGTTCAGGTATAGTTGCATTTGCGGCAGTTACGGGTTCTATGCCTTTAACTATGCCTGAGTCTGTGCTTGTACGTTTTAAAGGCGACTTACAACCTGGTATTACGCTTCGTGACCTTGTAAATGCTATTCCATATTATGCAATCAAAGAGGGTCTTTTAACTGTTGAGAAAAAAGGTAAGAAAAATATATTTAACGGTCGTATTTTAGAGATAGAAGGTCTTCCTAATCTTAAAGCCGAGCAGGCATTTGAGCTGTCGGACGCATCTGCTGAGCGTTCTGCTGCCGCATGTACTGTACTTTTAAACGAAGCTCCGGTTATTGAATATTTAAAATCAAATATTACATTAATTGAATCTATGATTGCCGATGGTTATCAAGATGCACGTACACTGCAACGCCGTGCAGATAAAATGAAAGAATGGTTGGCAAATCCGTCATTGATGCAGCCGGATGCCGATGCTGAATATGCAGCCGTAATTAATATAGACCTTAATGAAATCAAAGAGCCGATTTTAGCATGTCCTAACGACCCTGATAATGTTAAACTTTTAAGCGAAGTAGCCGGTGAAAAAATTGATGAAGTATTCTTAGGTTCTTGTATGACAAATATCGGTCACTACCGTGCGGCGGGTGAAGTTATGCGCGGTGAGGGAAAAGTTGAAGTTGAAAAATTCTGGATTGTTCCGCCGACTCGTATGGATGAGCAACAGCTGATTAACGAAGGTTATTACGATGTTTACAAATCAATTCAAGCGCAAACGGAAGTACCTGGATGTTCACTATGTATGGGTAACCAAGCAAGTGCACGCCCAAACTCAACCGTATTTTCCACTTCTACTCGTAACTTTGATAACCGTTTAGGTAAAGGTACTCAAGTATATCTAGGTTCTGCAGAACTTGCTGCTGTATGTTCTAAGCTGGGACGTATTCCGACCGTAGAAGAGTATATGAGCATAGTTCCTCAAAAACTTGCAGGTAAAACAGATGATGTTTATAAATATCTAAACTTTAACGAAATTAACAATTATCATTTAGAGGCACGTACTGTTGCCGAAGAAAAATACGGCGTTAAAATTAAAGCCGTATAATATATCTACAGCAGAAAAGGTTTGCCTTTTCTGCAAAACCCAAATTAATTAACTGCAAATAATTTTAATCTACTTTAATAAAATTAATTATATACTTGATACAATCACAAAAAATATATAAAAAAAGATGTTTAATGGAAAAATTTTTAAAAATAGGTGTGCTTCTTTTATTTCTAATAGGCGGAACTCTATTTTTGTTCAACAACTTTGTTTCAAATTATAATCATGAAATAGAAAAAACAAAACATAAAATAGATGGGGTTGAGTTTGCGCAAAAACTTCAAAAATTTGTTTTAAAACTTCAAAAACTAAGAGGATATAGTCAATTTGAAGAGATGTCAATCACTGAAACAAATTGGGATATTATTATAAATAGTGTTGAATCAATTAAAGCAGATGCAAAAAAAGATATTTTTAATATTAAAAAGTTCAATACGCTTTACCCTACGCTTTATGATGATGGTTATATTCATATAATAAACGAGATTGAAGAGTTATTAAATAGTTCTAAGCAAGAAGATAAAACTATTTTATATCAAAAATATACACATATTATTGCGCAGTTACATGAAAAGATGTACAACATAGGGTTTAAATCTAAACTTTTGCTAGAGTCGGAGAGCGATAAATACTTTTATGTAGAGACTATGCTAAAGCATATACCTAATCTTATTGAAGTGATAGGCAAGATTAGAGCAAAAACTACCAAAGCTGTAATGGATAATACTACAAATGCAGAGCTTAAATACTCAATTCAAAATAATTGTCTGATATGTGAAGAACATACAAAACAAATCTATAAAACTATAAGTGAAATAAGCAACGATGTAGAAAAAACAAGACTGTTATCCATGCTTGAAAATATCAATGTTGAAACAAAGAATATGAGAGAATATGTTAAAAGTACTATCATGTCAGATAAAACAAATATGGATGCGTTGGAGTTTTTTACGATAGCAACAAATTTAATCGATAAAGTTTTTTCACTTTATAGCGTAAATGCAGAGTTTTTAAATCAAAAGTTATATATAAAGTTAGATGAATTAAATGAGACTAAACGCTATGGAATTATTATTGGAGCAATAGTAGTTTTATTTATACTCATAACAATATTTTCAATGATTAGAAGCTACATGTTATATTCAAAAAGTGAAGATAAGATAAAAAATAATTTAACATCAATTATACAGCTAAAAAATGATTTAGAAAAATGCAAGACGATTCAAGACATATCTTCGTCTGCTCTTTACTTTTTTTCTGATAAATTTAATATTGTTCAAGGAGCGATATACCTTTTTAACGAAGAGAATAATAAACTCTATCTTGCATCATCTTATGCCACAAACAAAATGAAGCCTATCGTTGAGCTAGGGGAGGGACTAATAGGAGAAGTTGCAGTCCAAATGAGGCAAATTCATACATATTCAAGTGGCGATAAAAAAACAAAGTTTAATATAGAATCTATAACAATTGAACCAAACAATATACGCACAATTCCGTTGATAAGCTATGATAAAATATTCGGAATACTGCAATTGGGATTCATTAGAAAAAATGAGATAGTTTATAATGATGATTTTCAGTATTTTATTGATATGATTATCGGCTTTTTACGTGATGCAAAACATCTTGAAACAACAAAAAAATATATAGACCTAATAGATAAACATGTAATTACTTCAAAGACAAACACAAAAGGTATTATTACGGATGTTAGTGATGCATTTACAAAAATTTCTGGATATTCAAAAAAGGAGATTATTGGAAAATCACACTCTGTTGTTTCTCATCCCGATACTCCAAAAGAGATATATAAAAATCTATGGAAAACTATATTAAGCGGAAAAATATATAAAGGCGAAGTTAAAAATTTAAACAAAAACGGTAAGGAGTATTGGATAGAGACCACCATAACTCCACAAACGGATAAATATAATAATATTTTAGGATTTTCTGCAATAATTCGTGATATAACAGATAAGAAAAGAATAGAGGAATATTCTATTACAGACGCTTTGACAGGGTTATATAATAGACGTTTCTTTGATTCAAACTTTGCAAAAGAATATAATATTTCAAAAAGAGAAAATAAAAACTTAGTTTTATTAATTATAGATATAGACTATTTTAAACAATATAATGATTTTTATGGGCATCAAAAGGGTGATGATGTTTTAAAATCTATCTCAAAAGCCATGAAAATATCTTTTAAGCGCGCAAATGATTATGTTTACAGATTGGGAGGAGAGGAGTTTGCTATCTCATTTTATTCTAATAGTCAAAAAAATGCGCAAGATAGAGCAGAATTTTTACGTAAAAATATAGAAGAACTTAAAATAGAGCATAGTGCAAGTGATATTTCGCAATATGTTTCAATATCTATCGGGCTGTCATTTATGCCAAAAGAGTGCATAATGGGAATAGATGAGATATATAATGTTACCGACGAAGCTTTATATATAGCTAAAAACAACGGTAGAAACAGGGTTGAGACGGCAGTTCTCAATCTCTGATAATATCAAATTCCAGAGGAAAGACAGGAATAAAATTGTTAATATCTACCTCTTTATTTTGTTTTTGGTTCTTAAAAGTTATTTTAACCTTGTTTTCAAATTCATCCAAATATGAGATAGATTCTATTAAACTGTTGCTTTTCATTATGGTAAATTTCGTATCTTTATAGGTTGCGGTATATATGTTTTTTTCTATCTCTTTAGCGTTTGATATGATTTTAAAAAAGTCAAAATTTGATTCTAATCTTTTTATAATAACCTGTTCTATTTCCGATTCTACGATTGTTACTTCAAAATTATTTATATAAACCTCTTTTTTAACAGGTTTTAGATAGCTCCATCTTGCATTTTGAGGCTTAAGGGCTACAATCTTCCCGTTATACACTAATATCTTATTTTTATCATCGGTAATACTTTGTGTAAACTCCGCTTCAAATGAAGTTATAGTGTCAAATGATGCAAACAGATGTATAGTTGAAATGAGTATTAAAAGAAAATATTTCACTTTTTTCCTTGCTTTTTTTGAAAATTATATCTAAGCAATTGTTTACATATTGTTTAATATAAATATTTAAAAAAATCATTTGATGATTTATACAAATTATTATTATAAGTATGATAAAATAAACACAATTTCAGTGGTAGGCGTTTAAATAGCGCTTGTCTATAATAAGGTTTCGGATGCTACAGGCGTTAATGGGTAAGATTTTTGGTACTTCAAACGATCGTGAATTAAAAAAATATAGTAAAATAGTTAATAAAATAAATGAATTAGAAAACAGATATCAGGTTTTAAGCGACGATGAGTTAAAAGCTGCTTTTGCAGAGCTTAAAGATAGTGTTATTAGAGGCGAAAAGAGTTTGGATGATGTTTTAGCAGACTCTTTTGCTATAACAAGAGAAGCAAGTATCAGAACTCTTAATATGAGACATTTTGACGTACAGCTTATCGGCGGAATTGTTTTGCATGAAGGCAAAATTGCAGAAATGAAAACAGGAGAGGGTAAAACACTTGTAGCAACTCTTCCTATTGTTCTAAATGCGATTACGGGAAAAGGTGTTCATCTTGTAACTGTAAATGATTACCTTGCATCAAGAGACGGTAATGAGATGCGTCCACTTTATGAATTTTTAGGATTTAGCGTCGGTGTAATCCTAGATAGTATGCATGAACACTCCTTAAAGAGAGAAGTCTATAATGCTGACATCACTTATGGAACAAATAACGAATTCGGATTTGATTATCTAAGAGACAACATGAGTTATTCTCGTGAACAAATGGTTCAAAGAGGTCATAATTTTGTTATAGTAGATGAAGTTGACAGTATTTTAATTGATGAAGCTAGAACGCCGTTGATTATTTCAGGACCTACTAACAGAACTCTTCAGGATTTTAGCGATGCAAATAAGATTGCTTTACGGTTAGTTAAAGATGAACACTTTAGTGTTGATGAAAAAGATAAAATTATTCTACTAACAGAAGAAGGTATAACAAAAGCTGAAGAGTTGTTTGGTGTAGAAAATCTCTACAGTCCGGAGAATGCTTCACTTTCACATATTCTTGATCAAGCACTTAAAGCTAATCATCTGTTCGAGAAAGATGTTGACTACGTTGTAAATAACGGCGAGGTAGTTATAGTTGATGAATTTACGGGTCGATTAAGCGAAGGCAGACGTTACTCAGAAGGTCTGCATCAAGCACTAGAGGCAAAAGAGGGTGTTGATATAAAAGAGGAGACTCAAACATTAGCTGATATTACTTTTCAAAACTATTTTAGAATGTATGATAAGTTAGCAGGTATGACGGGAACTGCTCAAACAGAAGCATCGGAGTTTGCTCAAATATACTCGCTTGATGTTATTTCAATACCTACAAATATACCGATTTCAAGAGAAGATTTGAACGATTTGATTTATAAAACGGAAAAAGAGAAGTTTGAAGCGGTAATAAATACAATTAAAAAATTATCAAAAACAGGTCAGCCGGTTTTAATCGGTACTGCTTCTATCGAAAAATCTGAAATACTGCATGAAGTACTCAAAAAAGAGAAGATAGCACATACCGTTTTAAATGCTAAAAATCATGCTCAAGAGGGTGAGATAATTAAAGGTGCCGGAGTAAAAGGTGCAGTCACAATTGCTACAAATATGGCAGGACGCGGTGTTGACATTAAAGTTAATGATGAAGTTAAAGCATTGGGCGGTCTTTATATTATAGGAACTGAGAGACATGAAAATCGTCGTATAGACAATCAGCTTCGTGGAAGAAGCGGTCGTCAAGGCGATGCAGGAACAACACAATTTTATCTCTCTTTAGAAGATAATCTTCTTAGAATTTTTGGAAGCGATAAAATTAAAAGTATTATGGAAAGACTTGGTGTTGAAGACGGTGAATATATAGAGTCAAAAATGGTTACGCGTGCAGTAGAAAAAGCTCAGAAAAAAGTCGAGAATATGCACTATGAAGGTAGAAAGCAAATTGTTGAGTATGATGATGTCGCAAATGAGCAGAGAAAAATTGTCTATAAATTTAGAAATCAACTGCTCAATCCTGAGTATGATATTTCATCAAAAGTCAATGAAATTAGAGCCGAATATATAGAACATGTTCTTAACAGTTGCAATATTTTTGCAGGCGGCGCAAAAGAGGATTTCAATCTTGAAAAAGTTCTAAAACTACTACAAGAGGAGTTAAATCTTGAGATACATGTAGATGATTTATCCTCATTAGAGTATGAGGAATTATTAAACGCCGTAACACAAACTGTTAAAAAAGCTTATGACGATAAGATGAGCGTTCTAAATGACGGTATATGCAGCGAAATCGAGAGAGAATTATATTTAAAAGAGTTAGACAGCGCGTGGAGAGAACATCTTTACGCTATGGACAATATGAAAACAGGTATAAGACTTCGTGCATACAACCAAAAAGACCCTCTTGTAGAGTATAAAAAAGAGAGCTTTAACCTTTTTACAGAACTTATTGCCGATATCAAATTCAATACGATTAAAACTCTTCAGATTATTCAATTTAGAGTTGAAGACCCTGAAGAAGAGGCAAGAAGAGTTGCCGAACGCCTTGATATACAGAGAAAAATAAATGAAGCGGCAATTCAGTTTAACCTATATAATAATGAAGAAAGTAGTATAGAAAAAAAAGTTTCTAGAAATGATCTTTGCCCATGCGGAAGCGGTAAAAAGTATAAACTTTGCTGTGGTAAAAGTGGTCCTAAAAAAGGTGTTTTTGCTTCTTGAAAACATCAATAGTTCCTTATTTAGTAAAGCGCTTTTTGCGATTTGACAATGAGCAGCCGTTTATATTTTTATCTGCTTTATTGGCATTTTTAGGTATATCGCTCGGTGTTATGGTTCTTTTAATAGCAATGGCTCTTATGAATGGTTTTGATAATGAGTTTAGAAAGAAATTAACAATAATGAATTACCCTTTAACAATTATTCCTAAGTTTTACGGGGCAGTTAATGAGAATTTACTTTTAGATTTAGAGTCCAAATTTACAAATCTTAGCTTTAGTCCATACGTTCAATCTGCAGTCATGGCAAGAAGCGGTTCAAAACTTGAGGGCGGCTATATCTTTGGCGTTGACTTTAAAAGTGAAGCAAAAGTAAATAGTGTTTTAAGAGATGCTATAAAAGATAGAAATTTTGATAGATTTGATGTATTGATAGGTAAATCCCTAAAAGACGAGTTTGCTCTTTACGAGGGTGATAAACTTATGTATATATTTACACATGTAGAACCGGGCGGAATGTCTATTACCCCGAAAATCAAAAGATTTAATGTTACAGGTATTTTTGATTCAGGGCTTTCCGCGTATGATAAAGCTTATAACTATACAACTCTCTCCTCGCTACAATCTATAATGAATTTACCTTCTAATCAATATAGCGGAATTCATATATATTCGGATAATCCACATGAAGATATTTTAAAAATCAAAGAATTTCTTCCTCAAAGTGTTACTATTAAAGGATGGTGGGAAGATAATGTAAACTTTTTTGCAGCATTAGAGCTTGAAAAGGCCTCTCTTTTTATTGTACTAATGTTAATAATTTTAATTGCTGCAATAAATATTATATCTTCACTTTTAATGACCGTTATGAATAGAAGAAGCGAAATTGCACTGCTTTTATCTTTGGGAGCGACATCTGCAGAAATTAAAAAGGTATTTTTATATCTAGGCGTAGTAATAGGCGTAGGCGGTATATTAGCCGGAATAACTTTAGGAATGAGCGGTTTATGGGTGCTTAGTACTTTTGATATAGTTCATCTGCCAAAAGATGTTTATCCGACATCAACCCTTCCTCTTGATTTGGATGTAAAAGATTTCTTATTTATTGTTTTTGGAGCATTTATAATAGTTGTAGCATCTTCATACTATCCTGCGAAAAAAGCAAGTGAAATAGATATTTTAACTGTTCTTAGAAATGAGTAGAAGATATCTACTCATCATCTGTATCTTCACTTTTAAATAGTTCAAACGGGAACATAAGTGTTCTTTTTATAATGTTAAACGGTGCTACTGCTATATCTTTTGCTATTTGTGTATTTACATCAGGATTGTCTAGTGTACCGGTTACTTTTAATGTAGTTGAGAGATTCTCTTTGCCTAATAAAATATGTCCCACCAAAGGTATCTTTGAAATCGAACTGCCCAATGCAGTTTTTAAATTTAAATCTAAATTGATACTATTTTTTTCAATACTTGCTTCACCGATTCCTACTATTTCAATCTCTTTTGATTTAAGATATATATTGTTCATGTTATATACGTCATCTTTATAATTAAATGCCATGTATGCACTTTTTGCGGCAACACCGTTTTTATTGTAGCCAGGAAGAGAGAATGTTACTAATGAAGGGACTGTATTTACAAAAGCAAGAATATTATTTAAAATTTTATACTCAAGAATTGTAGTATCTTTTACATAAAACATACCGTTATACTCTTTTAATGCACCGATAATATAAAATTCTAAAGAGCCGCCTTTAAATTTGGATAGAGCAAAGAGTTTTTCCATAAATTCATCATTAAAATTTTTGCCGTAAAGATACAATTTGTTATCATTAAGGTTAAATACCGCTTTTGCGTTTTTATACACGAGTTCTGCAGATAAAACTTTATCTAGGTATTTAAAGTTGATTGTATCTGAGATTATTTGTCTATTTTCACTTAGATATATATAACAATTTTTAGTATCAATATAAACATTAATATCTTTTTTTGTCTCTTGGGTGCTATTTTTATCACCAAAAAAATCTATAATTTCATTTATATTTATTCCTATATTATCAGCTGCTATTTTAATATCATCTTTGACTTCTATCTTTACTATATTATTTACACTAATATTAATATCTTTTGTTTGGCTATCGTATTTACCGTTAATTACATAGTTATTTATAGGCTTGTTGTCTGATGCAAGAAATTTATATTTATAGTCTGTATTTAGCAAAAAATCAATGTCGTTTTGAGTATTTTTTTTACTCATAGTGAAATATCCGTTTGTCAAATTATACTCTTGTAAAATTTTTGAATATTTTTCTATTTTTTCTATTGAGTTAATCTTAAATATCCAATCATTATTGTCAAGAAGGTACTCAAGCTCATGTTCTTTGGAAACTACAGAAAACTTCTCATTTTTATTTTCTATAAAAAGCTTTATACCCTCATCATTTTTAAAAATTTCTCCAAAAGTATTATTTGTAAAATTTATATCGCTGATATCCAGAATTCCCGTAGAATTCTCTAAACTATACTCTGCAGTAACTCTTGATTTTATACTTTCTTCAAAATTAAATAGCAAATTTTCTACTTTAATTAATGATGGTGTAATATTTAAAGCTATATTTTCAAAATTTAACTTTTTGTTATTTATATCTATATCTAATTTATCTTTAGATGATAATGTTAATATCTCTTTGTCATATATAAGATTAAGCGAGTGCAGAGGTTTGTCTAATTTTATACCTAAATAACTCAACTTTAGTAAATCAATGTTGAGATTTGCTTTTTTTAAATCAAAATATATATCTCCTGACATAAAAATTGATGCCAATTCCGGTGAATTTATAGCTGTTTTAGGTATTTTTGTACTAAAATTTTTCATATCAAAAGGTAGTTCCATAGAATCTACATGTAAAATCTTCTCTTTAAATTGCCATATTGATTTGTCTATTTTTAAGTAATCTTGTTTAGGAGATATTATATAAGCCGCTCCTAGAGGTTTTTTATTGTTTAAAAGTTTTAGCGTACTCTGACTTAACTCTATTTCATCAAATCTAAAAGTAAGTTTTCCGCTAGATTCTTTGCCGTTAAAATCCAAATCAACATGTGAAGTAGCAATATCTCCATATTTCGCAACCATATTTTCTACTTTAACAACCGAATTATTTATAAAAATATGTGCATCAAATATATCAATATCCAAACCTAGATATTTTATCTGTGCATCTTGTGTATAAAAATCTCCTATTGCTTCTACATCCGTTGATATTAGATTGATTTCTAGTTTCAAATTGCTATCGATTGTACCTTTTGTCTGAATAAACGGCAATTTTATCTTGTATCTATCAAGCAGACTAATTAAATTTTTATTTGCTTGACCTTTAAAAAGTAGATAGAGCGTCAAAAGCTCCTCTTGTTTTGAAAAATCAATCTTTAGCCAGCTTTTATCAAGAAAAAAATCATATGAATAGGCATCCTTCGGTCTTATATAAAGCACTCCGTCTTTAAATTCCAAATCTGTTTTACTTGTTCTAACGGAATCTACTTTCTCGTCATATATATAGGTTAAATCATTGGCTGTAGCTTTTGCATGAATGTTCAAATATGCTTTGTTGAGATTTTTATATTCAATATCTCCATAAAACGTATCTAATGATAAACTTGACATCTTTATTGCATCATAAATCCAATATTTAATTCTAGGATTTATATCAAATAAATCCACTATTTGCTTTGCATCTTTAATTGCGCTTTTTGACTCTATCTTATAAAATAATTGTTTTATATCACTATATACATAGAGATTAAGTTTTGTTTTATCGCATAATCCTATATTAAGTGCTGCAACTAATTCAGGATTATTTTTTGCATTAACAACAATATCTCCGTCAATTTTTAAATTATTCTCTAGAGCTACAAATTTATCAATTGCTACATGTATTAGGTTGTTCTCTTTTTGCAGTGAACTATTAAGCATAAAATCAGGAGCCGATATGCTTATTGCTCCTTTTTCATTATCTAAATATTCTAATGTAGCATTAATATCATTGAATGATATCTTCTCGATTGTGATTTTTTTAAACCAATCTGTAAAAGGGAGAATATTTTGTACTATTTTTATAATTTCTTTATAACTATTCTGTGATTTGCTATCTCTTTTTTCTTTTAAAACATGAAACTCTTTAACCGTTAAACTAATTTTTTCATCCCATTTGATGTATAATTTCTTAATTTTAACGTCTTGGAGAGATATATCTTCTATATATGTTCCGTTTTGTAAAAATATAAATATAATAAAGAGTAATAAAAATATGAACGACAAAGCACTAACAATAATAAAATGGATTTTTGAAATTGTATTAATAATTATACTATCGTTCATGTACTACCTAAATAAGCCTGTAAGTTCCCCAAAAGTCATCTATATTCCTAAAGGTTCTATTAACAAGATTATAACACAAATGCAAAGCAGAAATTACAATGTTAGCAAACTTGATATACTGCTGCTGAGACTATTTGGCTCACCGCAAAGCGGATGGATAAATATAGAAACGACACTAAATAGCAGATGGGATTTTTTATACAAACTAACAACGGCAAAAGCAGCACTTCAAAATATCACATTAATCCCTGGTGAGACTACATATATATTTTTAAATCAATTAGCAGATGAACTAAAGCTAAATAGAGATTTATTGCAAAAAGAGTACGAACAGCAATCACCGTACGAGGAAGGAGCGTTTACTCCAAACACATACAGCCTTCCAATAGGAATAACAGAAAAGATAGTAATTAAAATTTTGTTAAATGAGTCACTCGCACAAATGAAAAATCTATCTATAAAACTTTTTGGAATGTATAATGAAAAAAAATGGTTACAATATGTAACAATTGCATCAATTATTCAAAAAGAATCTGCCAGTATAGAAGAGATGCCCCTAGTTAGTTCCGTCATATATAACAGGATAAAAAAAGGCATGAAGCTACAGATGGACGGAACTCTAAATTATGGAAAAAACTCACATGTAAAAGTTACTCCGAGTATGATAAAAGAAGACACGTCAACCTACAATACGTACCTATATAGCGGCATTCCACCGCTTCCTGTATGTAATGTAAGTTTTGACGCTATTAAAGCTGCAATTTTTCCTGCGAAAAGTGATTATCTCTATTTTATGAAATCAAAAGATGCAAAGCATGATTTTACAAGTAACTATTCTACACATTTAAGTAATATAAAGCGTGCTACTAAATGAAACATAAATAAAATAAAGCTAATTAGTTACGTGGTGTAAATATACATTATTTATCTTTAGTGGTAAGATACCTATGTAACTTTTTGCAGAAGTGTTACCTTTTGCAAAAAAATTAAAAAACACTAACCAAGGACAAAAGATGTCAAAAATTATTTGGTCAAAAATAGATGAAGCACCGGCTTTGGCAACATACTCACTTCTTCCGATAGTAAATGCGTTTACTAAAGCAGCTGGAGTAGATGTAGAAACTAGAGATATCTCTTTGGCGGGAAGAGTTATAGCTACTTTCCCTGAGTATTTAACAGATGAGCAAAAAATTGCAGATGAATTGGCATATTTAGGTAGAGTTGTACAAGAGGTTGATGGAAATATTATAAAATTACCAAACATTTCAGCTTCGGTTCCACAATTAAAAGAGTGTATTGCAGAACTTCAAAGTCAAGGTTATAAACTTCCTGATTTTCCGGAATCTCCAAAAACAGCTGAAGAAGAAGCTATAAAAGAGAAATATTCTACATGTTTGGGTTCTGCGGTTAATCCTGTCCTTCGTGAAGGTAATTCAGACAGACGTGCAGCTGTTGCCGTTAAAAATTTTGCAAAGAAAAATCCTCATAAACTAAGAGCATTCTCTGAAAATTCTAAAACTTATGTTTCTCACATGAGTAGCGGTGATTTTTATGAAAACGAGCAGTCTGTAATAAAATCAGGGGACGGTGCAGTAAGAATAGAGCTTAATGGCAAACTTCTTAAAGAGATTAAAGCAGTTGATAAAGAAGTTTTAGACGGTACTTTTCTGTCTGCAAAAGCATTGAGAAAATTCCTGCAAGAAACGCTTGTTGAAGCAAAAGAGAAGGGCGTTTTATGGTCTATTCACTTAAAAGCTACAATGATGAAAGTTTCTGACCCTATTATGTTTGGTCATGCCGTTGAAGTGTTTTTTAAAGATGTTTTTGAAAAATATGCAGCAGACTTTAAAGAAATTGGATATAACTCAAATTTAGGTCTTGGCGATTTATACAAAAAATTAGAAAAATTACCTGCTGATAAAAAAGCTGAAATTGAAAAAGCTATTATGGATGTATATACTACACAACCTAATATCGCTATGGTTGACTCAGATAAAGGTATTACAAACTTACACGCTTCCAATGATGTAATTATTGATGCTTCTATGCCTGTTGTTGTAAGAGATGGCGGTAAAATGTGGAATGCTAAAGGCGAAGTTCAAGAGTGTGTATCCGTAATTCCTGATAGATGTTATGCAACAATGTACAAAGAGTGTGTTGATGATTGTGTTAAAAATGGTCAGTTTGACGTAACTACTATGGGTTCGGTATCAAATGTAGGACTAATGGCACAAAAAGCTGAAGAGTACGGTTCTCACCCGACAACTTTTGAAATCGCAGAAGACGGTGTAGTGAAAGTTCTTGATACGAACGGTTCTGAATTAATGAGCTTTAATGTAGAAAAAGGCGATATTTGGAGAATGTCTCGTGCTAAAGATATCCCAATTAAAGACTGGGTTAGATTAGCTGTTGAGAGAGCAAGACTTACAAATACTCCTGTTGTATTTTGGCTAGATGAAAAAAGAGCTCATGATGCTAACATGATTAAAAAAGTTAATGAATATTTGAAAGATTTTGATACATCCGGCTTAACTATCGAGATAATGGCTCCTGAAAAAGCTATGGCTTACAGCTTAAAAAGAGTAAGAATTGGTCTTGACACAATATCGGCTACAGGAAATGTTTTAAGAGATTATTTAACTGACCTTTTCCCTATTTTAGAGCTAGGAACATCTGCAAAAATGCTTTCTATCGTTCCGTTGCTTGCAGGTGGCGGTCTGTTTGAAACAGGTGCCGGCGGTTCTGCTCCTAAGCATGTTGACCAATTTTTGGAAGAGGGACACTTAAGATGGGATTCACTTGGTGAATTTTTAGCACTTGCAGAATCTTTGAGATTCATCGCACAAAAAAATAGTTCAAAAGAGCTTGAAGTTGTAACTTATGCGCTGGATATTGCAAATCAAGCTTATTTGGATAATAACAAAGCTCCGGGAAGAAAAGCGGGAGAGCCTGATAATAAAGCTTCTCATTTCTTTGTAGCACAATATTGGGCAAATGCTCTTGCAGCTCAAAAAGATGATGCGGCACTTGCAGCTAAATTTGCTCCTGTTGCAAAAGCTTTAGTAGAAAATGAAGCAAAAATTATGGAAGAGTTACTTGCCGTTGAAGGAAAACCTCAAAATATCGGTGGTTACTACCATCCGGATGATGCAAAAGCATCAGCCGCAATGAGACCATCAGCAACGTTAAATGCTATTATAGATAGTATATAATATTATATTCAAAGAGGAAGTTCTCCTCTTTGTTTTTTCTTTTTATATGAAACTATTTAGGTTTTATACAAAAGGCAAAAAATGTCTTTACATGTAGTGTTTTTGAAGTGTTCTTAATTGAATTTTATTAGTATATTCAGTTAAGGGTGTGGGGATAGAACATTATAATTTTATTTCAAGGAGTGTGTATGAATCAAGGAAAAAGGGTAGGGATAGTCGGTGCAGGAAATGTCGGTGCAACGGTAGCATACTCTTTAGCGATGCTTGGTTCTTGTCATGAAATAATTCTTCGTGATAACAAGATAGATGTTGCTAAAGGCAAAGCGCTTGATATGAGTCAAGCTGCTTCTGCGGTAAGAAGTCACACGGTAGTTAGTGTTGCTGAGGATATGTCTGATTTAACTAATTGTGATGTTGTCGTCGTAACGGCAGGAAGCCCTAGACTTCCGGGTATGAGTCGTGATGATTTGCTTATGATTAATGCAAAAATAACAAAAGAGGTTATAGGCGGTATTGCAAAATACTCTCCGGATGCAATTATTATTATGGTTTCAAACCCGCTAGATGCTATGACTTATGTAGCCCTTAAAGAGAGCGGTTTTGAGCGAAGCCGTGTTATTGGTATGGCAGGGGTTTTAGATAGCGCTAGAATGGCTAGTTTCATTCAAGAAAAATTAGGTTATGGAGGCGGTCAAATACGTGCTTCGGTTATGGGCGGACACGGTGACGATATGGTTCCGCTTCCTCGCTATTCTACGGTTGCCGGCGTACCTCTTACAGATGTTTTAACATCAAGTGAAATTGATGAGATAGTTACTCGTACTCGTAACGGCGGAGCTGAAATTGTCGGTCATTTAAAAACAGGTTCAGCGTATTATGCACCTGCTAGATCTACAACTATAATGGTTGAAGCAATTTTAAAAGACACTAAACAAATTCATCCGTGTGCGGTTTATTTAGACGGTGAATTTGGGTACAGTGATATAGTTTCCGGAGTGCCTGTGATGCTCGGTGCAAACGGTGCGGAAAAGATAATTGAAGTTACGCTTAATGATATAGAAAAAGAGATGTTTAAAAACTCTTGTGATTCAGTTAAATCTTTAATTGACACATTAAATAAAAATAATTTTTTTAAAGGAGAATAAATTTGAGTACTCGTATTGAAAAAGACACAATGGGCGAGATAAAAGTTCCGTTAGATGCTTATTGGGCTGCACAAACTCAACGTTCAATTGAAAATTTTGCTATAGGCGAAGAGACAATGCCTTATGAGATAACAAGAGCTTTCTCGTACCTAAAAAAGGCTGTAGCACTTGTAAACAAAGATTTAGGCAAATTAGATGCAAAAAAAGCAGATGCGATAGCGTCAGCTTGTGATGACATGTTAGCAGGCAAACTTGACGGTAATTATCCGCTTGTTGTTTGGCAAACCGGTTCAGGTACACAGTCAAATATGAATAACAACGAGGTTCTCGCTTCTCGTGCAACTGAGATTTTAGGCGGCGATTTTAGAGTTGAAAAACTTGTTCATCCAAATGATGACGTAAATAAATCACAATCTTCAAATGATACTTATCCGACTGCTTTACATGTAGCTTCTGTCATTGCCGTAGAGACTCGTGTTTTGCCTGCAATTGCCAAACTTAAAGCTACTCTTATAGAGAAGTCTGCAAAGTTTGATTCTATTGTAAAAATTGGACGTACTCACCTTCAAGATGCAACACCTTTGACTTTAGGTCAAGAGATTAGCGGCTGGGTAGAGATGCTTAACAAGTGTGAAAAAATGGCTAAAGACTCTCTTGAAGCCGTTCGTGAACTAGCACTTGGCGGAACAGCTGTGGGAACCGGGCTAAATGCTCATCCTGAACTTGGAGAGAGAGTAGCACGCAAATTAACTGAACTTACGGGACATGATTTTGTTACTGCTCCAAATAAGTTTCATGCTCTAACATCTCATGATGCTCTTGTTTTTGCTCACGGTGCATTAAAAGCATTATCTGCAGATATGATGAAAATAGCAAATGATGTTCGCTGGCTAGCATCAGGACCTCGTTGTGGAATAGGGGAGATTACTATTCCTGAGAATGAGCCAGGTTCTTCAATAATGCCAGGTAAAGTAAATCCTACACAATCTGAAGCAGTAACTATGGTTACATGTCAAGTTATGGGAAATGATGCAGCAATAGGCTTTGCTGCATCTCAAGGCAATTTTCAGTTGAATGTTTTTAAACCTGTAATAGCATATAACTTTTTACAGTCTTGTCGTTTATTAGGAGATTCAATTATCTCTTTTAATGACCACTGTGCTATAGGAATAGAACCTGTTGAAGATAAAATAGATTTTTATCTAAATAACTCATTGATGTTGGTTACTGCACTTAACCCGTATATCGGATATGAAAATGCGGCAAAAATTGCTAAAACAGCACATAAAAACAACTCTACATTAAAAGCCACTGCAATTGAGCTTGGTCTATTGAGTGCTGAAGAGTTCGACAAATATGTAATACCTCAAGATATGATATCGCCAAGAGCGTAAATTTAAAAGAAGGAAGATAGATGAATATACATGAATATCAGGCAAAACAAATTTTCGCTAAGTACGGCGTACCGACACCAAAAGGGTTAATGGCCGAGAGCGTAGAGCAGGCAGTTGCTAATGCAAAAGAGTTAGGCGGACCTATCTGGGTCGTAAAAGCTCAAATACATGCAGGCGGTCGTGGTCTTGGCGGCGGTGTTAAGCTTGCTCGCTCAATTGAAGAGGTAGAAAAGCTCTCAAAAGAAATTCTCGGAATGACTTTAGTTACTCACCAAACTGGACCTGAAGGTAAATTAGTTCAAAAACTATATATAGAAGACGGTGCAGATATTAAAGATGAACTATATCTTGGTGTTGTTCTTGACCGTGCTCGTGAGATGCCTGTTATCATGGCTTCAACAGAGGGTGGTATGGCAATTGAAGACGTAGCACACGACTCTCCCGAGAAGATTATCAAAATAGCAGTTGATCCGGCTATCGGTTTTCAAGGTTTTCATGGAAGAGAACTTGTGTTTGGTTTAGGCATAACAGATCCTGCCGAGCAAAAAAAGTTCATTAGTTTTGCTTCAAAACTATATAAATTATATATGGAAAATGATGCAGAAATGATAGAAATCAATCCTCTTGTAAAAACAGGAAGCGGTGACTTTTTAGCGCTTGACGGAAAAATGGGATTTGATGATTCAGCACTTGGGCGTCACCCTGATATTGAAGCAATGAGAGATATAAGTGAAGAAGATGCGGATGAGCGTGAAGCAGGGGAACATGGGCTCTCTTATGTTTCACTAGACGGTGAAATCGGTTGTATGGTTAACGGTGCAGGGCTTGCAATGGGAACTATGGATACAATCAACTACATGGGCGGTACTCCTGCAAACTTCCTTGATGTTGGCGGAAAAGCAAATGCTGAAACCGTTGCGAAAGGTTTTGAGATAATTCTTAAAAATCCTAAAGTAAAAGCTATTTTTGTGAATATTTTTGGTGGTATTGTTAGATGTGACCGTATTGCGAACGGTATCTTAGAAGCTACAAAACTTGTAGATGTACATGTACCTGTTATTGTTCGTCTTGATGGAACAAATGCTCCTGAAGCAGCAGAAATTCTAAGAAATGCAAATATTGCAAATGTTATAGCAGCTACGGACTTGGCTGATGGCGCTGCAAAAGCAGTTGCAGCTGCAAAACAAGCTAAGTAAAAAGGATATTTATATGAGTATATTAGTAAATAAAGATACAAAAGTAATAGTTCAAGGTTTTACGGGTAAAGAGGGTTCATTTCACGCTGAGCAGTGTTTAGCTTACGGAACTAAGATTGTAGGTGGCGTAACTCCAAATAAAGGTGGAAGTGAGCATTTAGGAAAACCTGTGTTCAATACTGTAAAAGAGGCTGTTCAAGCCACTGGAGCTACAGTTTCTATGATATTTGTTCCGCCTGTATTTGTTGCAGACGCTGTTATGGAAGCAGCGGATGCTGGAATCGAACTTGCCGTAATTATTACTGAAGGCGCACCTGTTCGCGATATGCAAGCTGCTAAAGCTTATGCAACTAAGCATAATATGAAAACAATCGGACCAAACTGTCCGGGTATTATTACTGCCGAAGAGTGTAAAATTGGAATCATGCCGGGGATGATTTTCAAAAAGGGAAATGTCGGTCTTATCTCAAAAAGCGGTACGCTAACTTATGAAGGCGCCAACCAAGTTTGTAAAGAGGGATTTGGTATATCTACTGCTGTTGGTATCGGCGGAGACCCTATTATAGGTCTTTCATACAAACAGCTCTTACCTCTTTTTGAAGCTGACCCTGAAACACATGCGATTGTAATGATTGGTGAAATTGGCGGTGATCTTGAAATTCAAGCTGCGGCATTTATCAAAGAGCATATTACTAAGCCTGTTGTTGCTTTTATTGCAGGTCAGACTGCTCCAAAAGGTAAAAGAATGGGTCATGCCGGAGCTATTGTTTCAGGTGGAGCAGGTACTGCGGCAGAAAAAATGGCAGCGCTTGAAGCTGCAGGTGTAAAAGTTGTAGTAAGTCCAGCGGATATCGGTAAAGCAGTAGCGGAGGCGTTAGCTAAGTAAATATGCTTTTGTGCGAGCCTCATAATGTAACATTAGTGTTATTTATGAAGCGTCATCAACACAATATGGAGTAATATTAATTAAACTTAGTTAATCTATTTTATGAAAAATAAGTTAGCGTTAATTAAGAAAGTTAGCGTTAAAAACAGTGCAAGCTTGCTTAGTACTTAATAAATGAGGAGAATAAATGGGAACTTTTAAAACTGAAAACCCAGGCAATCAACCTGTATGGGTAAATACAAATAACTGTAAAGCATGTGATATTTGTGTTTCTGTGTGTCCGGCCGGTGTACTTGGAATGAGATATGACAATAAATCTACTCTTGGTGCTATGATATCCGTTGAGCATCCTGAGTCATGCATCGGTTGTAGTGAATGTGAACTATCATGTCCTGATTTTGCAATTTATGTTGCAGATAAAAAAGAGTACAAGTTTGCAAAACTAACGGATGAATCAAAAGATAGACAAGTGGCGGTAATAGCAAATAATTACATGTCACTAGCTGAAAAAGGAGTTAAGTAATGGCAAGAGAAGTAATCGGAAACGGTAATGAATTAGCTGCTGAAGCAGCTATTGATGCTGGTGCAATGTTCTTCAGTGGATATCCAATCACGCCATCATCTGAAGTTATGCACGTTGCATCGGACCTTTTACCGGAAGTTGGCGGAAAATTTATTCAAATGGAAGACGAGATAGGCGGTATTGCTGCTGCACTTGGTGCATCAATGACAGGTGTTAAGTCTTTTACGGCAACATCAGGACCTGGTATTTCACTAAAAGCAGAACAGATAGGACTTGGATTTATTGCAGAGATTCCTCTAGTAATTATAAATGTAATGCGTGGCGGCCCATCAACCGGTCTTCCTACCCGTGTATCTCAAGCCGATATCGGTCAAGCGCAATATCCTACTCATGGAGACTATGCATCTATTACGTTATGTGCAGGTAGTTTGACAGAGTGTTATACACAAACAGTTCGCGGGTTTAATCTAGCAGAAAAATACATGACTCCTGTTTTTGTACTTCTTGATGAAACTATCGGACATATGCATGGGAAAGCTGTACTTCCTGATTTAGAAGAGGTTAAAGCTAGTATTGTTAATCGTGCTACTTTTGACGGTGCTCCAGCTGATTATAAGCCGTATGATGTTCCAATGAACAAACCTGCAGTGTTAAATCCAATGTTTAAAGGCTATAAGTACCATATTACAGGTCTTCACCACGGACATGAGGGTTTCCCTACTGAAGATGCTGTTCAATGTGAATTTAATATTGAGCGCCTTGTCGGTAAAATAAATGTTGTTGCGGCAGAGAATGATGGACTTGATGATTTACCTGATTATGAAGAGTACATGCTTGATGATGCAGAAGTTTGCGTTATTGCATATGGTTCAATAGGACTTGGTGCTTACGAGGCAGTAAATAAACTTCGTGAACAAGGAATAAAAGCAGGTATGTTTAGACCAATTATGTTGTGGCCGTCTCCAGCTAAAAGAATAGCAGAACTTGGCGAAAAATTTAAAGATAAAATTTTTATTACAGAACTTAATATGGGTCAATATTCTAAAGAAATTGAGAGAATTATCAAAAGAAATGATTTTACTACACTACTTAAAGCAAATGGTCGTCCTATAGCACCTGCTGATATGGTAGCAAAAGTTAAGGAGATGATGTAATGGCATTTAATTATGATAAATATTTACGTGTAAATAAAATGCCGACACTTTGGTGTTGGGGTTGTGGTGATGGTGTTATTTTAAAAGCAACTATTCGTGCTATTGAAAAAATGGGTTGGGATATGAATACTGAAGTTTGTGTTGTTTCAGGTATTGGTTGTTCCGGTCGTTTTAGCTCATACATTGATTGTAATACGGTTCATACTACTCATGGTCGTACGATGGCTTATGCAACCGGTATTAAGCTTGCTAATCCAAAAATCAATGTAATTGTTGTTGCGGGAGACGGTGATAGCCTTGCAATAGGCGGTAATCATACGATTCATGCATGTCGTCGTAATATAAATTTGAACTTTATTCTTATTAATAACTTTATTTACGGTCTTACTAATTCACAAATATCTCCTACTACCCCTCAAGGTATGTGGTGTGTATCTGCTCAAAACGGCAATATTGATCCAACATTTAATGCGGGCAATTTAGCTATGGGTGCAGGTGCTACGTTTGTATCTCGTGAAGCAGTTATTGATCCTAAAAAATTAGAAAAAATGTTAGTTAAAGGTTTTAGCCATAAAGGCTTTAGCTTTATGGAAGTTTTATCAAACTGTCATATTAATTTAGGTCGTAAAAATAAAATGGCTAATGCTATGGAAAATCTTAACTGGATTGACAGTATTACGGTTCCTAAAAAGAAATGGGATGAACTTCCACCTGAAGAACAGATGAATAAACTTGCTACGGGTGTACTTAAAGAAGTTGAGCAACCTGAATACACTGATATGTATGAAGAGGTTATAAAAGCTGCTCAAGGTAAACGTGGTAAAATCACACAAGCTGATTTTGTGAAAAAGATATAGGGAGCCTGATATGAGAAATTCTTTAAGATTTACCGGTGTTGGTGGTCAAGGTGTTTTACTTGCAGGTGAGATTATGGCAGCATGTAAAATCAAAGACGGTGGACACGGTTTAAAAACTGCTACATATACATCACAAGTACGCGGTGGTCCAACTGTTGTTGATATTACTTTGGATGACAATGAAATTCGTTATCCATATGCAAATGAGGGTGAAATCGATTTCATGCTTTCAGTTGCAAATGTTTCTTATCAACAATTTAAAAATGGTGTTAAACCAGGCGGTATAATTGTTGTTGATCCAAACCTAGTTACTCCAACTGATGAAGATCGTAAAAAATGGATTATCCATGAGATTCCTATTATTACAATTGCGAAAGAAGAGGTTGGTAATGTTATTACTCAATCTGTTGTTGCACTAGCAATTACAAACACAATGACAAATGTATTGCCAAAGCAGTCATTAATTGACACAATGCTTTCAAAAGTACCAGAGAAAGTTCATGCAGCTAATAAACTTGCATATGAACTTGGTGAAAAATATGCTAAAGAAGCTATGGCAGCAAACTAACATAAAGTCAAGACAACCTTGAAAAAGGTTGTCTTTTTTTTGTCAACATCTCTAATACTAAATAATATCTATCTTGTTAATATCAAACTTTTATACTCTCCCAAAAAAAATCTACATGCTTTTCAAATTGAGTGGATAAACTTGTTGTTGAACTACTATCAAATCTTAGAAGTGTAATTTGCAGTCTTATATAGAATAGGGTAGATATAAATTCATAAGCAACCATCATTGGATCTGCTGAACGAATTAAAGAGTTTTGCATCATTATAAAAAATGCTTCTGATAGCGTCTTAATATTATCATTATGAAATTCATTCATAAACTGCTCTCTAAGCTCTTTATTTTGAAAAAGCTCTATCATTAAAAGCCTAAACATATTTTCGTTCTTTTTATCAAATGTAAGAAGCTTATACTGCATAGTATATTTTTGTAAAAAAGATTTTCCTCTTAATGCTGATTCTTTGATATTGGCTTCATCAGAAGAAAAAGGGGTAGTAAATATCTCTTTAGCAACAGATATAAATATCTCTTCTTTATTCTTAAAATGATTATATAAAGCGCTCTCTCTTATTCCTACTTCTGAAGCTATTTTTCGCACACTCGTGCCTCTATACCCATGTTCAGAAAATAAAATAGATGATACTTTTATAATATTTTCTTTTGTGCCTATTTTCTTTTTAATAGTCCTGTTTTCTGGCATTTTTTAACCTTTTTTATGTGTATGAACATTCGTTAATATAAGCACAATTATATATGAACATTTGTTAATCTACTCTTATACAAAAAGAACGTTTGTTCATATACTGTTTTTATAAAGTGAACAGGTGTTCTTTAGTTAAAAAAAGAGCTTTAAAGGAAAGATTTTGTATCATAACGCAGGTACAACAGATAGTGACTTGATATATTCAAGAGGAAAGTCCGAGCTGCTATAAGACAGTGTTCCATTTAACTAATGGCCGTAGTAATACGAGGGAAAGTGCAACAGAGAGCAGACTGCCGCTTTGCGGTAAAGGTGAAAGGGCGGTGTAAGAGACCACCAGTCTTTATAGTAATATAGAGAGCTTGTAAACCCAACATGGCAGCAAGAAACAGATGGTCAGCGTCTTATAATGCTATTGTTTCGCTAGAGTTATTATGTAAATAATAAAGTAGATTAATGCTATCAAAACAAAACTCGGCTTACAGTTGTACCTGTCTTCTAGTTCCCAAATTAACGTTATTTTGCTATAATTGCGAACATAGTAATTCTCAATATACTATTTAATATTAGGCAGTGCTTACAATAAGCAGTATTTAAATCGCCGTCGATTAGTTAGATAGAAACGAAAAATATTTTCAAGAGAATTTACATTAAGTTTCAAATTAGCGTTTAAGTTTAAGGATAAAATAAGAGGGTAGTGTGATATAATGTTCACAAGATTTGCCCAACAGGTAAATTTAAAAACAAAGTTATCCTTTTATTAATTTAATTGGCTGGTGAGGCCTTGTTTTTTACTTCGCTAAACAGCTCCAACTGTTCAGCTTCTAGCCACTCCAATGGCTAGAAAATAAAAATCTCCGTATTGTATCATATTTAGCCCGTGGGCTGTTCCAAAAGTCCTATAAATCGTAAAAATTCATCATCATTCATATATTCTAACATTACTTTTCGTAACACTTCTGACATACTAAGTTCGTGTTTTGACTTTAAGTTGTTCATGTTGTCTCTTATTCTCATTCGCTCTTCTAAGCTCATTCTAAAATAAAACCTATGCTCTGATACTTTTGCCAAGTCCTCTTTAGTTAATAGTTCCTTTCCCATGCTACACCTCCATAGCTCAATTATACAGCTCTAAAACTCAAACTAGCAATAAATATACCCTCGGGGTTTTTCGTTTAAGTTTAGAGCCTTAAAACGCCATATTTTACCTAAAAATTACCCCTCGGAAAAACGAGGGGTATCCATCGGATTTCCGAGGGGTCTATCCTATTACTCTTTTTATATTTAAAGCTAAGCTTTTATAGAGTGACTTTTTTTTGCTCAAAAAAACCGTTTAAGGTTTGCCAATAGCCAAATAGGAAAATCGCCCCGTGGGGTCGATGTTTCTTTTTGATTTGATGCCTGCGGCGCTGAAATGATGCAACTTCGTTGCCTCTATGGGTCGCTACGCTCCTGATTATCGCTATTCCCTCCTAAGGTCGGGGCTCTATTTTTGTCTTGTAGGGTAGCGTTCTAACATTGTCTGGTGGATTTTCTGTCTGGCTTTTGTAGTTTTAAATAGCTTGTCAGACTCATTTTAAGACGGTTTTTTGTGCTTTTTAACACTTAGTAAGGTCTTCGTTTAGGTTAGAGTTTTTTTTGTGTTGTAGGGCTTTATTTTGAGTTGTTTTTTAGAGTGGGGCGGGGCGGTTTGAAGTATTGCAAAATGTCATATTGATTTTGCGTTTTGTCATATTTTTTCTTCCCAGGAAGCGATTTTGTATGACAATTTGTCATTAGTCTAACATGCCTGTTTCCTTTAGTATATTTGAAATTTTATTTAAAGGTTTTACAAAAAGACCATTAAACAAGTATAGGAAACGAGAAACTTTCATATATAGTCTTTTTTCTTTTAATGTTGCATTATTAAACAACCTTTTTTCTATTAATGTCATATTATTCATTAGCAGTCCTTTATAGTTGCATCATATCTATCGTGAGAACACACACATTGAAAGTATGCTGTATTTTCTAATACCGTCATTAAAATTCTGTATTGTGTTCCTATAACTCGTATTGAGTATTTATCTTTGTCTTTTTTACAGTTAATTTTTTTGTAGTTTATCGAGGCATGTGTTTCATCATCTATAAAAGTTTGTATCGTTTTTTCTATCTTTTGTAGAAGTAGTTTATCTCGTTTAAACTTTTTTAAACTTGATGTATATCTGCTTGTTTCTTTAACTTGCACGCTCTAGCTCATGTCTAAGTTTTATTGCTGTAGTCGATACGGTCATGCCAAGTTTTATAGTGATTGTATAAAGCTCATCGGCTATACTATAGAGTTCAATGAAGACCTCTGAATCTTCTTTATGTTTAGTAGAGTTCTTAACAATAGCTTCTAACATGTCTTCAAGTTTGAGCATATCATCATGGAACTCTATCGTGTCAAGTTCTAAAGCTTTATTTGGATTTTTTTCTATCTCTATCAAAATTTTTTTTAAGTCGGTGTTTGTTTTTTTGAATGCGAAAATCATATCCATTAATATGGATTTTCCTATCTCTTTTGCACCTGCTTTAAAAGCGTTCAGCGTTGTCTTAAACAATGACGGAAAAAGAGAATCATAATGTAAATTAATTGTCATAACTAACCTTTAACTATCGTATATTTTGAAATTATATCATAGTTATTGCAATGTAAAAGTAATACCGCCGTTTATATAATCAAGCAAGATTACGATTACAAGCGGTAAAAGTAAGAAGAGTATTTTTACATGTAGATTTTTCATAAGTACGCCTTTTTTAAAATTTTAGCATACTTATAAAAATTTATTTCTTTACATTGTCTTTTAGATTTTTAATCTCTGTCTCATGTATGGTTAATATTTTATTGATGTCGTTTACATATTTTAGACCATATAGAAAAACGACTTCCCAATTGTTTGATAACCATATCAAGAGGTTTGTTTCTTCATTCAACTTATTGCCTCCTTATGCTATTAAATTGTTTTTTTGTGCCATTGCAAGATAGTGTTCGGGAGTACCTTTACCGAGCGATGAGTTATACCATCTCTTCCAATACTCGGCACGACCGCCTATAGTGTTTGGGATTGCATTTGGAACTAGCAAGTATTTCAATCTTGCAAAGATAACAGAGAGCAGGGGAGACCAGCGTAAATCCGTGTGAATCACTTTATCGATATCTACGCCGAAGCACTCTTTGACTTTTTGTTTTTTAGCTTGAGAAGTTCTTATTTTTACATCGTCAAAGCCTATTTTGTCAAACTGCATCAGTCCGATACCGGTGTTCCAAGTCAAGTCGTGTGCATCTCCCATATCTGTTTCTGCTGCACTTGTCTCAAGCAGCAACATTTTAGCAGCTGCTCCTCCGCCTAAGCACTCGACAACTCTATCGACTGCCTTATAAATGTCATTTTGTGAAATTAATCCGTAATACAAGATACTCCTTTTATAATAAAGTGTTGCAGCTGTGATTACAGCTGCTGCTATGATTATGTTGTTTTTCATAGTGTTAAACTCCAAGCTCCAGACATTTAGCCTCAAGCTCTTCTTGTGTAGCTGTTGCCATGATTTGAGCTTCTTTATCGTTGCCCGTTACTCTTAGTGTTTCAACCTGAGCGAATAAATCATTAAGAGTGTTTAACTGCACGGTTTCATCTTCCGTGATAGTTCCGCGAGTCTCTTTTAGTGTCAGCTGCACCGATTTAGCCGTGAGGTTTCTTTGATTTATGTCACTACCGACTAAATCCGTTATAGCTTTAGCTGTTGCCGTGTCAATCTCTTTGCATTTCTCTTTTTTTATTTTTAAAAAAACTTCATCTGCTGTCGGGAGTGAAGCGTTAAACTTAAATATCTCTTTTTGTGTCATTTCGACTTGTTTGCCGTTTACTGTTTTAAGCATAATTTACTCCTAATAATGTAATTTCCCCGCTCCATAAAGTACTTCCAAGGTCTATTTTCATATATCCAAGTGCAGCACTGTCATTTTGAACACCTCCTATATGCCCGATACTAGAATAGTTATATCCGTTAGTTCTGCCGGTAAACAGACCTGTGAAAGTAGCTTGTGTAGCTTTTGAAAAATCTTTAAAAGATATATCATAGCTTTGTGCTTCATTGCTGTTAGGTGTTACACTCATAGCTATATTTTGCTTTTGATCTTGTCCGCCTTGAGTAACACTACCACCAAGATAACCATGTAGTGCATAAGAAAAGTTTTTCAATGTTAAACTATCCACGCCTGCGTATATATCTGGCTTATTGTAATCCGTGGAAGAAGAGGTTTTACCTCTAATAAGTAGTCTAATTTCATCATAATTTACATCTGTAAACTCGTGTATTTGGATTCCGGACATGTTCGAAGTTGCTATTACTTCCCAACTACCAATTGGCGCACCGCCACCTGTTAAAGCATCAACTTGTTCTTTAGTATAGTACCTTGTATCGTGAGTATGTGTTGCTGTAGCTAAAGATATATTTCCTGTGCCTGCAATATTTTCGTTGTTGATTGTTTTTAGGTCGGATTGTACTAATATGTCTGTATCTGCGGCAAGATAGTCGGAATCGTGATTATGATTAACATCTGCTTTACCCAATAGAGCTGTTAATATATTTTTGATTTTATAAAAATAGTTTGTACTTGCTACACTCATGATTCAACTCTTTTAACTTCTAAAACATTTAGAGTTATAGTCTCTGTTGGATGAGGATTATAAGCGTGGACTGCTCCCTCTGTCGTGATGTACTCTACACCTCCGACTTCTATCCATGCACCCTCATTTCCGCTTGTAGTTGTGTTGTCTCCAAAAAAGATACCGTCTAAATTATCACTTTTTACACCTATGCGTAACTCTTTTCTCGTTGCATCTGCAGCAGATACAAGAACTGTAGTTCCCGGTGCAACTGCTAAGAGTGGTTTTGATTTGTTAACATTTGCTACTTCGATAGAAGTTTGAATATTGACACCGCTTATATTCGACCTGCTATCAAATACCGAGCCTTTACCAAGGGACATTACCACATCTTGAGCAACTTCGCTATAAAGAGTAACTTTTGTAAATTGTTCTGTAGTACCTCCCATGCCTTGCGTGCGCGTAATAATTGAACCATCATTAAATTGTATATAAACCGGGCTAGTGGCCGTTATAACATGAAATGTGTCTCCGTGAACATCAAAAGAAACCTTTTGACCAATCTCTAGTCGTGCTTTGTAATCATTCATATTATTTTCCCCCTCTTGCCAATAAATATAGTGCAACTACAGCACTTATTGCATAACCGGCTTTTAGCATATTGTCCGATATCTGAGAGAGTGCTTGACTGGCTTCCGAGCGTGTAGAACTGTTTGCAAAGGCTAAAGCTTCGCTTACTTTTGCATTTGCCTGTTCATTTGAAGCATTAATAAACTTCATAGCACCGTTTCCAATCTCCGTGATAGTTTTCAGACTTGAGTCAAAGCTATCTCCTGCAAAATCCAAACTCTCATTTACTGTACTATCTACGACACCCAAGCTGTCACTTACTACATCTTCTATAGCGTCAAGCGACTGTTTATTTAGTGTCTGAGCTAAATCATTGTTTGCCTCCAGAGCATCTTCCATAAAGTCCATACCTGAATCAATAGTTGCAGTCGTAATTTTTCCTGCAACCGTTAGAGCAGTTGAACTGAACTCTCCGGCTTTATCAATTGCTCCCATATCCGTAACACTTACATGTGATGTTGCACCTGCTCCTATATCAAGATTGATATTGCCGCCGATAATACCGCCGTCTTGAGCTTGTCTGTAGTCGCTTAAATCTGTATTAGTCTCATTTGTGGTGTTATTTGTAGTACTT
Organism: Sulfurimonas sp. RIFOXYD2_FULL_34_21; assembly: GCF_001830805.1. Lineage (NCBI taxonomy): Bacteria > Pseudomonadati > Campylobacterota > Epsilonproteobacteria > Campylobacterales > Sulfurimonadaceae > Sulfurimonas > Sulfurimonas sp. RIFOXYD2_FULL_34_21. Next base: position 156,694 of record NZ_MICH01000015.1, on the reverse strand, counting down.
GCATTGGAACTAGAACTTTTTCCACCCATTTTAGAACTCCTTTTTTAATATATATTCATCGTTTTCAAATTTGTAAACGAAAAAACCTAAAGACTCATAAATCCTTACGAGTCCTTTATTAACAACATGTGTTCGTATTGACCTGATATCATTGTTAATACAAAACTCACATAGAAATTTAACCGCAGGTCTAAGTCCACGCCCGACCCCGATAACTAGCACCAACTCGGTATTTTCTAGCCTTGTGACTAGATATCCCGAGTAGGGTGCTTTTAATCTCCATAATTGAGAGATACCGCTTTGAATCTCACTTACAATCAAGTCCGTATATCCGCGTGAAGCTAAATCAATTTTTGATTTAACTTCATTTGATACCGTTTTAATCTCCGTAAACATTTAAAGCTTCTCGTATGCAACATAAAGAGCCAATACAGCTATTAATGCACCGATTAAAAACTGGTCGCTCACTTTTGCATTTGGATTAGTTTTACCACCGAAATATTTATCTCCCGTGGTAACACCGCCTCCGCCGCTGTAGCTACTTCCTGCAGCACTTTCTGCATCTCCAAATTCAGGAGTTATTCCACCTTCGCCGCCTGCTAAATCACCAAAAGTAAACATCTTAAGCCTTTTTGTAAATGTAGTAAATAGCACCGCCCGCGAGTGCCAATGTAGCAAGTCTAGAAGCTGCAGAGCTTGCCACGAAAACAGTTCCGCCGCCTACAAATGCACCTGTGCCTAAAGCTAATAAAAGAGGCATAGTTACAACTTCTTAACTAAAATAGCAAGAACTACGACACCGACTAGACCGCCTATAACAAGCTCTTTATTATTTGTTATAAAATCAGTACCGCTTAAAGCACTGTCTTTGGGTGCAACCGTAGTATCTTGTACCTTTTCGGGCGTATTTGCCGTGTATTTATTAAAAAGGTCGGATATCGCACTGTCGGGAATTTTATCTACAACACGATTTAAAAGACCCGTCGTATCTTCATACAGAGTATCAAGAAAGCCAAATAATCCGCCGTCGTCTGTTTGTTCTATTGTTTTACTCATATTTCAGCCTTTGGAAATTAGGCGATTAATCGCCTAATCGTCCGAGATTTTCAGTTAAAATCGTGATATTGCTTGCACCCGTCATTTCAAGTTTATATCTCAAATCGTGTACCTGTAGCAAACTTAGAGGGTCGCCTCCGTAACCGCCTTCGGTTCTATCAACTACGATATAACCGCTTTGAGGTTTACGAACTCCGTCAGTCTGTATCATCTCATTTAGAGCTTTTGAGCGTTCAAACACTGTGTATCCGTTACGCTCAATCGTAACCTTAGAGATACTGTTTACATCAGGAATAAATACGATACGGTTTTGAGCCATGGAAGTAGAGTTTCCGCGAGGCAGGTCGGAAATTGCAAACTCTCCCGCACCTGTAGGGGAGTAATTAAACTTTCCACGATGTAAAATCGTTCCTGCACCGCCGACTAGTGTATCACTCTGCAAAGCAGTCATACTTAGTACCGGGGCGACTGCCAATGCATCGATATCTATCTCAACCGTAACGGAAGTTATGGAAACACCTGTTTTAGGGTCGATAGAACCCGTGTTAAGAGCCGTCTCTATCTCTGCAGGAACTGTTTTTAATTTATATCTGTCAAACGGGATGGTAAGTGTTCCGTTCGCGGCTGCTCTACCGTCAAATTTATTCATGGTATCACACTCGACGCCGCTGTATCTATGTATAACTTTACCGTTTACGATTACGCGGATTTCATTCATGTGCAATAATGCAAATGTAGTACCGCTGTATGTTAAATATAAAGCGTGATATCGTCTTCCGATAGGAAGTTTGAAAGTTGCCGTTTGTCCTGCTCCTACACCTTGCGGCGAGGGCATTCTTACTGAAATTCTTGCCATAATTTACCCTTAACCGTAAATCATGTCTTTTAGAGGCTCTAAAGCGTCCACTCTGTTGATAGCCGTTAGGGCTACAAATACAATTCCGATTGTCATTAACTGTGTTTTTGTTGGCATTTTATATATCCTTTAAACGTGCTTTTAAACGTCTTTTTTGATTTGTTTTACACACATTGGAAACCTATTTTTTAAGAGACTAGGACTCATTTTATATCTTTAATTTTGGTTTTATGAAAATTTCCCAAATAGATGTGGAAATTAAACTAATTATTACTGCCTGAACTATTGTTTTTGTTTTCATTTCATCTCTCTTTTAACCTCCTTTTTTGTGGTCTAAAGTACATGAGCCACTCTGCTTGAAACTCCCAAAATATGGGGCTTAAAATCTTCATCTATCATCAGAAAATGAAACTTTTGCAGGTTTTCCGCCGTTTGTACATACTCTTTACCGATGTATTGAGCTATATATTTTTTATCGTTTGGCTCTCTTACTCTCGAGAAAAAAACTACATCAGTTTGACTTGTCAAGTTCCTTGAGATATTCGCACTTCGCCTCGAGGTCGTAAATATATCAATCTCATTATGACGACCGTAATGGATAATCTGATAAAAACTAGCTTTTCGTGTCATTGTAGGCGGTGCAAACATATCTATCTCATCAACTAAGAAAGATATCTTTTTCATTTTATAAACAAGTGCCGCCAGCTCTTCAAAGCTCTCTTCATCAAGACCGTTGACTACAAGCTGCAGTTTACAACGATAGAACTCTTTGCGATTGCCGGAGTTTAAAATATACTTCCTAAAGTGTCCTACATTTTTAAAGTGTCTGCGATACTCTTTAGGCTCATACTGATAACGCGGGTCTGCTATGATGCACGGCTTTTTATTAAGCAATATTAAAAGCTCCGTAAGCTTCGTTTTACCGTAGCCTTTGTGACCGATTATCGAGTATATTTTATTTTGAATCATCGGCTTTATTCTTTTTTACATGTAGAAATTTATTTTTTAGCTTTTGGATTAGTCCGGGAGCATTTTTAAAACCTACAAGACTGTCAAAAAGAAGCGCAGCACCCGAGATATAAAGCAGGGCGATAGAAGACTTGTTTATATCCATCTGACCGTTTTTTACTTTATCGTCCGCATATACGACCGCTTGTTTTTTGAAAACTTCACTAGCCATTGCATTTAAAGGCTCTCCGTCACGGTTTTGTTTCATAGCAGATAGCATCATTAAAGCAGTTGAGATAAACTGCTCCGTTTCACTCTCCGTTCTTGCAGCTCTCGCATGTGTCTCTTTTTCTTCCAGGTCCGTCACACCTTTACCGAGAATCAAATCGCATAATTCCGCTTTAGCTGTTTTTTCCAAAGTCTTGAGTGTTTTTGTGGAGTAGGGCTGTGCCATCTTTGCAAGCTCTTTGCCCGTAAGCTCCATCAACTGATTACGATTTAATTTACTGCTATCTTGTCCATCATTGAACTGTCCGTCAATATCCAATTCTGTTTCGTTAACCGCCCCGTTAAGCGTTCCGTTATCTCTACCGTTACCCATGATTTTGCTCCGTGATATCGTTCTGGACGGCTTGCGGGCGGTTTTGGGTTAAAAGAAGAGTCGCAGCACCTAAAGCAAGAACTCCGAAAATGATAATCGGGAATATGCCAAAGCCTTTTTTATCTTCCTCTTCATCTTCAAGTGGAATTTCTTCTGCAACATCCTCCGCATCACTTGCAAGTGATAGCTTTTCGTCTATGAGTTTATTAACTGTTCTCTCAAGCTCTTTAGATGTTAAGATATCTGCAATATCATCATCACTATTTTTTTCTTCGGGTGGAGTAGATTCCACTTCGTTTTTTTCTTCGAGTTGTTCTAACTCTTCATCTTTTTCTTTTGTCATTTTGTTAATCCTTTAAATATGCGTTTAAACATTTTTTTTGATTGTTTTACATCTTTCGACAACCTTTAAAAGGTAAAAGTAACTTATCGGTTTATTTGCAAATTTCTTTTACATCCTCGATAGTTATTCGCTTTAATTGACCTTTTTTATCTTGAATTATAACTTCAATGATTCCGCTGTTCTTGAAAAATGGAAGCGGCTTATTTACTCCGATAACTAGCCACTTTTTAGCTCTCTCTGAAACATTTATTTTGATAAAATCGCCTCTTTTTGCTTTTAACATCACTTATCCTTTGTACTATTATTGTCATTTAACAAATACTCTTTAGTGTCTTTGTATGTTTTGAGTATTCCGCCTACATCTTCCGCGACCGCCGCACCGACTGCAATCGAACTCACTATGGTTGCACCGCTTATCGCACATCCGCTAAAACTTAAAGCCATTGCTAGCGGTATTATCGTTTTATACATTTTAAACCTTTCCGTATCGAAATAAACACGCTGTAGAAGCTACCAATGTTATAGAGTATCTCCCGACTATATTATGTTTTTTCAAGCACTTTATAAATGCTTTTGTTGAGCAATTTTCATCATGCTTCTCACAACAGTTGCCTATATAAATCTTTCTCATTTTCGGTATATAAAACCGACCTAAATACCATTGAAGCCAATACTCGGGAAATCCCGTACACCAATCGGTTTTTTTATCTTCCGATGCTTTTTTTTCGCTTGATGGTAGAGTAGGGGAGTGGCTAGAACCATCTAAAATAGGGGTTTTAGTCATTTTCATTTTTCTCATTGGCTAATTTTGTCAGTTCGTCTAAAGTCTTGCTTTGAGCTTTAGTTCTTAGAACTTTAAAGATTATTTGCCGACTCATCCACATCCTGTCAAACACCTCCTGACTCTCATGAGGCTCTAACTGAATACGCTCTTCGCCAGTCGGGTATAGATACATTAAGTACTTGCCATGATTTGAAAGCTCAATAGCGTAGTTTTGCGTCAGTCCGCCGATATTTACAGGGAAACGAATACCTTTACAATCTGCTCTTAACCAAGCGATAAACAATCTCTTATCATTCTCTATAGACTTTTTACGCTCTTTTTCACGCTCTTTTTTGAGTCTGTTTCTCCAAGTATTATAAGGGTCGATAAGCCAGATAACACGCTTAAAATCTTGCGGATACATCTCGTTTTGTTTTGCATTTAATTTGACATGTAGATAACCGGCTTTTACAAGATTTTTTAAAGCGTCTCTTATAGCAGTTTCTTTTTTATCAATTAAGTGTGTAAGAGTGTCATTTGTTATGCGGCTATATCCGTGTTCATTTACATGTTCAGCTATGATTAGATATAATCTGATGTCAAAATCTTTGAGTTTTTTGTCTTTGTAAAGTACTTTTGGTATTGATACTGAGTATCCCATTTTTTGCCTTGTTTTTTTGAATTTTCACATGAGGTAACTCGTGTTTTTCATGGCGGGATATATGGAAATTTGTCGTTTAAGTTTCGAGCGTGTTTTTTTGCTAACCTTAAACGGTTTTTTATATGTTTTGTTAACCAAAAAAAATATGAAGCCCTAAAATAGGGAGTTTGCAACAAAAAATTTTCAAGAGAATTTACATTATGTTAACCAATACATGTATTTGTAATATTTAAACTTTTAAAAAAGAGAAAAAATGAGCACAAAAGAGCAATTAGTAGCAGATATAGAAAATTTACTTAATACTTATGAAGGAATTCATAAAACAGATATTAATCCTGACATATTAAAGTTTATGGACAAAAATACTTTAATTAGCATAATAGATTCACTTCTAAATCAAAAAGAGTATTCCAAAGAATCAGATTTGGAATGGTTGGAAAAATTTAAAAAATACTCCTAACTATGCCCTATTTGTGGTAATTTGTTTTCATTTAGTTTTATTTAATCAGAATCCGTTTGATTTGTTACCAAATTATCTGGTATAATTATGTCACATTTAAAAAAAAAAGGATTTTGTTATGTCTAATGTAGATTTAGTTCAATTAACGCAACAAACAAAAAAATTATCGGCAATGGTTGTGGAGGATGAAAAAGTAGCAAATGAGCTTTTAAGCTCAACTTTTAAAAACTTTTTCTCGGACGTAAAGTCATGTTTTAACGGAAAAGAAGCGTTGGAAGCATATTCCAAATCTGTTCCAGATGTTGTTTTTGTTGATATTATAATGGCGGGAATGGATGGTATTGAACTTTCACGTAAAATTCGTGAAATAAATCCTAGTCAAATTATTATCGTAATTTCAGCAAGTAACGATATTGACAAAATATCGGAATCTATTGAAGTTGGAGTAAATAGCTTCATTCAAAAGCCAATTGATACGAGAAAAATCATTGAACTTTTGACAAGTGTTATATCTATGATAAATAAAAAGAAGAAAATAGAAACAAAAACATTTTCAATCTCTTTACCTTTAGATATATATGAAGTGGTTAATGATAATGCTAAAGCTGAAAGTATTTCAAAAAATGCAGTAATTATTAGAGCGCTTCGTAATTTTTACGAATAATTAAATTTCTTGCTGAGCCTTAAGTAATTTAATGATTTATTAAGAAATAAATCTATATAATTTCGGCTCAGTAATTAATACTGAAAAAACGCTATAGAGTGGCCCCGTCGTCTAGCGGTCAGGATCCATGGTTTTCATCCATGTTACAGGAGTTCGATTCTCCTCGGGGTCACCACTTCTTCTAAAAAAACAATCAAAAGTAAAACATATCCTCAGCTAAAATACGCTAACATTTCAAAAATTATTTTTAGGATTTTTAATGTTAAGATTTGCGCCTAGTCCGACCGGTGATATGCACATAGGTAATCTAAGAGTTGCCCTATTTAACTATATTGTATCAAAACAAAAAAATGAAGAACTTATTGTCAGAATTGAAGATACTGATAAAGAGAGAAATATCGAAGGCAAAGATAAAGAGATATTAGAAATCTTAGATCTTTTTGGTATTGAATATTCTCAAGTTATGTATCAAAGTCATAATGCACGTTTTCACTCGGCAATGGCACTTCAACTTTTACATGAGATAAAAGCATTTAGCTGTTTTTGTTCATCAGAATGGCTAGATAAAAAAAGAGAAGAAGCTAAAGAGAGTAAAACAGCTTACAGATACGATGATGCATGCAGTAACTTACCTGGTGAACTTGTAATAGACAATATGAATCCATTTACGGTAAGAATTAGAAAACCGTTAGAAGCTATTGTTGTTAAAGATCATATTAAGGGTGAAATTAAATTTGATCCTAATGAAATTGATAGTTTTATTATTATGAGACAGGATAAAACGCCTACATATAATTTTGCATGTGCCGTTGATGATATGCTTAGCGATATTTCATTGGTAATCCGCGGCGAAGACCATGTAAGCAACACTCCTAAGCAGATTTTAATAAGAACTTCACTTGGATATACTAAAAATATTGAGTATGCACATTTACCTATTATATTAAATGATAATGGTAAAAAAATGAGCAAAAGAGACGATGCTTCTAGCGTAAAATGGCTTTTGGAAGAGGGATATCTACCTTCTGCAATTGCAAATTATTTAATATTAATGGGAAATAAGCCTCCAAAAGAGATTTTTGATATTAAAGAAGCTATTAAATGGTTTAATTTAGAAAATATATCAAAATCCCCTGCTCGTTTCGATATTAACATGTTAAAACATATAAATAAAGAGCATCTTAAAATGTTGGATTCCAAAGAACTGTCTCGCTATGTAGGTTTTGCAGATGAGGAGATAGGCGAACTTGCAAAAGTATATCTTGAAGAAGTAAGTACTACAAAAGAGTTGAAATCAAAAATAAAACCTATATTTTCTGAAAAAGAAATTCCTAATGAATTTAAAGAATCAGCAAATACAATAATTAAAGTTATTAAAAATGCGCCCTACTTTGAAGAATATGAAGATTTTAAAAACTATGTAATGAAAGAATCAGCTCTTAAAGGAAAAAACTTTTTCAAACCATTAAGACTTCTTCTCACAGGTGCGGAGCATGGTCCAGATATTGCAGTTATTTACAAATATATTAAAAATTATATAGGAGAGATTGTCAAATGAGCATTATTATAGAGATAGTTCAAGGCGTAGGTTCAATCGTTCTTGGACTGATAAATATTTATATATGGGTAGTTATTATAACAGCTCTTCTTAGTTTTGTTAATCCTGACCCATATAACCCTATAGTTCAGTTTTTATATAGAATTACAAATCCTGCGTATGTACTTGTAAGAAAATTTATAAAAACTAATTTTAATGGCTTAGATTTGGCACCGCTAATAATTATAATTGGATTACAAATTATAACTGTTCTGCTTGGTTCAATTCTACATGCTCTTTATTAATCTTTTAAATATTTTAATGCAGACGAAGATAAATTATCGTTTTCTAAAATAAGGTTTATTGACTCTGCTTGTTTAAATGTAACGAGATAGTATCTATTCCAACTATTTTTTGTATCCACTAGGTGAGAAAACTTATTCTCACTAGAAAGTTTTTCAATTTTAGCAGGTAGCTCTGAATTTAGTTTTAGCTTTAAATCTAAATCAGACGGGCTACTTTGGTCATATATCTCTCTTGCTTGTTTCGTAAAAAAAAAGACAAAAAAGTACTCTTCTTGATTATATATCTCAGGATATACCTCATTCAGATATATAGCTGAAAGTACACCCTCAACTTCACCATCTTTAGATACTATTTTACTGCTTTGCAGACTTGATATGCTTAGCTCTTGAACTTTATCCATTTTAAATTCGTTAAAAGCATTTTTCTTAGAGCATCCTGCAAAAACTATTGAAAATATTAAAATCGTAAAAAAAAATCTCATCTAAATTCCTATAAATAATGAGAGAATTATATCTTATTAAACAAGCTTTTAAAGACTATTTTGTATAATCACCTAAATTTTAATAAAGTGTTTAAATTGAAAAAAAGATTAGCAGTTGCATTTACAGGTCCATCAAATAGCGGTAAAACTACTCTTATACTAAAAGTTGCGCGAAAACTCATTCATGAATACAAAAAAGATGTTGCTATAATTAAACATGATCCAAAAGATAAAGCTCGTTTTGATGTAGAGGGAAAAGATAGTTATAAATTTTCAGATACCGGTGCCGAAGTAATTGTGACTTCTCCAAACCGCACTACATACTTTTCACAAAGACAAAAAGATTTGGATGAAATGATAAGATTGTTTGATAAGTTTGATATTTTGTTAGTAGAGGGCTTGAAAAATCTACCTCTACCTAGAATTAGTATATTTAGAGACTCTTTGGATAGTGATTATTTTCCGTACATGGATGCACTTGCTACAGATGGAAGCGTAAATATTAGCGATTATAATTTACCGGGTAATGTTGATATACTGGATATAAACAATTGTGAAGATGTAATATCTTGGATATTAAAAAATGCGAAAGAAGTGTAAAAAAGATGAATGATATATTTAAAGCGATACAAAAAACTGCTATAAGAATAAAAGATGCGATAGATACCAAAGATATAGGTTATTCGCAACAAGAAAATAGTTCCGGTGAAACTCAACTTCAACTTGACATTAAATGTGACATGATAATTGAAGAAGAATTTTCACATGTAGTTTCTATTCATACGATAGCAAGTGAAGAGAAAGAAAAAGAGATGCTTTTACATAAAGACGGCAAATATTTTATTGCTTATGATCCGCTTGATGGTTCATCTTTAATAGATGTAAATCTTAGCGTAGGTTCAATTTTTGGAATCTATGAAAATGCTTTTGGTGCAAAAAATATGGTTGCTTCATGTTATGTTGTTTTTGGTCCACGCGTTGAGATGGTATTTGCTCACAATAAAACAAAACTACATTTGCTTCAAGCTGGTGAATTTGAATTTGTTAAAGAGATTCGTCTAAACGAAAAAGGTAAATTAAATGCACCGGGCGGAACACAACAAAACTGGAAGCCATATCATAAAACAATGGTTGATAGCTTCTTTGCAGAAGGATATCGTTTGAGATATTCAGGCGGAATGGTTCCTGATTTACACCAGATATTGCTTAAAGGTGGCGGACTATTTAGCTATCCTGCAACATCAGACAAACCGGATGGAAAACTTCGTAAACTTTTTGAAGTATTTCCTTTTGCATTTATATACAAAACTGCCGGTGGAGAAGCTATAGATGGTCAAAATGATTTAATGACACTTGAACATACACATATTCATGACACTTCACCATGTTTCTTTGGCTCAAAATATGAGATAGCAAGAGTAAAAGAAGTTTATGCAAGCAACAGATAGTCAGAAACCTGATAAATTTGAACTTTATCTTGATGAGATGGTAATAAAAGTTGAAAGTTGTCAAAAAGACAAGAGTTTAAAAAGTTGCAGTAGTTGTGAATTGTACATAAGCTGTCAGCTAAGAAGCAATTATGTTAAAGCTGTTTATAACAGTATGTCTAAAGGCGATACCGGTGGATTTGAGTTCTAGTTACAGTGTGATATTAAATAATAAAGGATAAAAATTGAGTAAATATATAACAACACCTATATACTACGTTAACGGAGAGGCTCATATCGGGCATGCATACACTACTTTTATAGCTGATAGTATGGCTAGATACGAAAAGTTAAAAGGTGAAGATACTTACTTTTTAACCGGAACCGATGAGCATGGTCAAAAAATTGAAGAATCAGCACAAAAAAATGGCAAACCTACTCAACAGTTCGCCGATGAGATAAGTGCTAGTTTTAAAAATCTATGGGATGAGTTTGAGATAGATTATGACAAATTTATTCGCACAACAGATGAAGACCATAAAAAAGGTGTACAAAAAGCTTTTGAAGCAATGTATGCTAAAGGTGATATATACAAAGACTTTTATGAGGGGCATTACTGCGTTAGTTGTGAGACATTTTTTCCTGAAACTCAACTTGTTGACGGCGAATTTTGTCCTGATTGCGGTAGAAGCACAAATATCATAAAAGAGGAGAGCTACTTTTTTAGACTCTCAAAGTATGAAGATGCCTTGCTTAAACATTATGAAGAGAATTCTGATTTTATTATGCCTCGTTCTCGTGCGAATGAAGTAATAAACTTTGTAAAAGGCGGCTTACGTGACCTCTCAGTTACAAGGACCTCTTTTACATGGGGCGTTAAAATGCCGAACTCTATTAAAGATGATAAACATGTTATGTATGTTTGGCTTGATGCCCTGTTAAATTATATAACAGGGCTTGGTTATGGCAAAGATGATAAAAATATGCATTTTTGGCCGGCAAGCGTTCAGTTTGTAGGAAAAGATATTCTTCGTTTTCATGCTATCTACTGGCCTGCATTTTTAATGAGTCTTGATTTGCCTCTTCCAAAGCATATAGCTGCTCATGGATGGTGGACAAGAGACGGAGAGAAAATGAGTAAATCAAAAGGTAATGTTATCTCTCCAAAGCAAGTTGCTGATGCTTACGGTGTTGAAAACTTAAGATACTTTATGCTTAGAGAAGTTCCTTTTGGGCAAGACGGAGATTTTTCTCAAAGAGCTTTTATTGATAGAATAAATTCAGAACTTAGCAATGATTTGGGCAATCTTTTAAATCGTATTATAGGTATGAGCGGCAAATATTCAGACTTTGAGATAGACAGCGTAGATGTTCTTAAGTATCATGTAAAAGAGCTTGAGGCTATGAATACAGTACTTGATTCACTTGATACGTATATGCAAAATTTTCAGACACACAGATACCTAGAAGAGTTATGGAGACTTTTTTCTATCGGAAATAAAGCCATAGAAGAGCATGCTCCGTGGGTTAAAATGAAAGAGAATAAAAAAGACGAAGCACTTGCCACTGTTGCACTGGTTGCAAATATACTTGCAAAAGCAGCCATTATGCTCTCTCCTATTATGCCGCGCACGACAAATACAATAGCAGATGCTTTACATTTTACAATAGACAATTCAAGCTACACAGAGTTTGTACAAAATAAAAAATTATTGAAATTGTTTAATATCAAGGTAGTTCCACCTCTTTTCCCACGAGTAGAAGAGCCATTAATGCCTGAAGCTCCTGCTGCACAACCAAATGCTCCTAAAGAAATTGCTAAAGAAGACAACAAGTCTTTGGTTGAGCAAGACAACCTTATAGAAATCGGTCAGTTTTTTGAAACATCTCTAAAAATTGGAGTTATTATAGAAGCTGAAGAAGTTGAAAAAAGTAAAAAACTTCTAAAACTTCAAGTTGATTTAGGTGAAGGTAAATTAAGACAGATTGTAGCAGGTATAAGAGAATTTTACACTGCCGAATCTTTATTAAATACGCAAGTATGCGTTGTTGCAAACTTAAAACCTGCAAAACTTATGGGAATGATTTCAGAAGGAATGATTCTTGCTGCTAAAGATGAAGATGGTTTATGTTTAATTAGACCCCAAATACCTAAAAAAGCAGGCACACCTATTGGATGAGACTTGAAAATTTTCTAGCACTAACACAAACAACTCTTATTAATGAGCCGTGCATAAACAGTTTTGAAAATATTGTTTTTGAAGCTTCAAGGATTAAAAGAGGTGATTTGTTCTTTGCTTACAACACTCAAGATATCTCATTAGCTGTGGCGAACGGCGCGTACTGTGTTGTTTTTGAAAAGTTGACACCTGAAATAAGAGACAATGAAATAGCTTGGGTATATACAGAAAGCTTAGACGATACATTAAAAAGATTGCTTCGTTTTAGAATGATAGAAAAAGAGTCCATAGCTTATGAATGTAATGAAATAATTTTAAAGCTCTCTTTACAAACTATTACAGAATCAAATTTTATTGCATTAAGCGGTGATTTAAAGTCTGTTTTTAAATCTCTTTGGGATATTCAAAACAGGACGACTGTGCTATTCTGCCCTGCCCTAAGCGATAAAGAAATATTTACTGCTGTTAAAAAAATTCCTGATATATCTTCTCAAACAATTGAAATAATTGAGCAGACTCTATTTGAAACATCATTTATTTATGATAACACTTTTTATGAAAGACAGCTTATATCACCTTTTTTCATCCCTTATTTGGAAAAACTCTTACATTTCTATAAAACACTGAAAATTAAATATAAATTAAAAAAATTTACTCCAATAGAACACTTTGAAGCTGTTTTTACAAATACAAAATTTGAAATTAAAAGCTTTGGAAGCAGCGATAAAGTACTTATATTTGAGCCAAATATAACTCTAATAGACTCTCAGATGATGTTTTTACAACGTCATGCATCTTGGGGAAAAATAATTTTTATTATTCCATCAAGCATCATAAAAGAGGAGAATGAAAATATTTTTTCTTATCACAACGAAAAAGATATTATTAATATATTAAAAAACAACCATTTTCATTTTGCATTAATTGTGGGGGTTGATAAATCCATATTAAATAAACCATTGTCAAATCAAACACAGCTTACTTTGAATTTTTAGGAAACAGCATGAATCGTAGAGACTTTTTTACAACTGCCACCGTATCTGCTACATTTGCCCTTAGTGGATGTAACGATAACAACAGAGAAGCGATTAACTACTCAAAACATCCGCAAAAAAAAGATGGCGATGCGAAAGTTGTACATGTAAATAAAAATAAAAAAGCTGTTATAAAACTTGCAACAAGTTGGCCTGCAAGCTTTCCTATAATGGGAACTGGCGTTGAGAGATTTGCTCAAAGATTAAAAGATATCAGCGGCGGCTCTTTGGAAGTAAAAATTTATCCAAAAAATGTTCTTATTCCGGATTTAGCTGTTTTTGACGCGGCTAGCAGCGGACAGATTGATGCTTTTCACTCTGGTCCCTATTATTGGAAAGGAAAAAATAGTGCTTTTTCGCTATATAGCGGAATCCCATTTGGTTTTACAGCTGAGGAGATAAACTCTTGGATGCTTTTTGGCGGCGGATTAGATTTATGGAGAGAACAGTATGCAAACTATAACCTTTATCCGTTTATGGGTGGAAATACCAATATTCAAATGGGCGGCTGGTTTAGAAAAGAGATACGCTCGCTTGATGACATGCAAGGCTTAAAGATGAGAATACCGGGTCTTGGCGGCGAAGTCTTCTCTAAAATGGGAGTAAATTCAGTTTTATTGCCCGCAGGAGAAATATATACTTCACTTGAACGAGGTGTCATTGATGCTACAGAATGGGTTGGACCTGCACTTGATATCAAAATGGGCTTTTATAAGGTAGCGCCATACTACTACTCTGGATGGCATGAACCGGGATCAATTCTTGAACTTACTTTTAATAAGCAATTCTGGAATAAACTATCTTACGAACATCAAGCTATGATTGAAGTTGCTTCTAGCGAGATGAATTCAAATATGACATATGAATTTCATAGCGAGAATATAAAAGCACTTAAAAAATTAAAAGAGCTTAATATTGCCATACATCAATTTCCTAAAGATGTGACAAATGCCGGTAAAGCAGCTTTAGCGGAGGTTTTAGCTAAACTCAGCAAAGAAAACGGCGACTTTGATAAAGTTTACAAATCTATACAAAATCATCTTGCTCTTTCAAAAGAGTGGAGTGATGCAAGCTTAAAATATTTTTTGAACGAGAGGTAAATAACAAATTATGTATAATCGCGCATTTAAACAAAAGGTAGTAATCATTTGAAACATTCCATATTTATATCATTTCTGCTAAGTACTACCCTTTTTGCTTCTTTTAGTGGAGCAATAGTAGATAAAACAAACTCTTTGCCTATCGCAAATGCGACTGTTAGTGACTCTAACAATAGTATAAAAAGTAACAAAGACGGACTTTTTACTATAGATAGCAGTGATAAATCACTCTCAATAAAGGCTTGTGGATACAGACCATATAAACTAACTCTTGAAAATAACACTACTAACATAAAGTTAGAGCCAATAGCTGTAAAAGCCTTGTATCTTACATTTTGGGGTGCAAACTTAAACTCAAAAACTATAAAGAAAATACTTGATATAGTTGATGCAACAGAAGTTAATGCTATTGTTGTTGATGTAAAAAATGAATATGGCTCAACATCATATAAAACATCATGTAATGAAGCAAATAGTTACGGGGCAGCAAAAAAAAGAACAATCAAAGATATAAAATCTTTTATATCTTTGATGAAATCAAAAAATATATATACAATCGCTAGAATTGTTACTTTTAAAGATGAGTTACAATCCTCAAATAACTTTGTATATGCAATAAAAGATAAAAATAAAAATTTATGGAAAAATCATGATGAGATGGGTTGGGTCGATCCATTTGATACGAGAAGTCATGAATATACCGCTTCGATAGCAGAAGATGCTGCTAATGTAGGATTTGATGAGATAAATTTTGATTATATTCGCTTTCCTGCCAAAGCAGAATTGACATTAGCAAAAGAGAGTAATGAAGCAAACCGTATTAAGGCTATAGAGAACTTTCTCTCTTTAGTACAAAAAAAATTGCAAAAATATCCGACATTTATTTCTGTATCTACCTACGGTAATATTTGTTGGGAAACAGGAGATACGGGTATAGGACAAAAAATAGAGTCATTAGCAAAATATGCAGATTATATCGCTCCTATGCTTTATCCTTCCGGATTTGCAAAAGGTTCATTTAATTTTGAACATCCATCAGAACATCCACATGCAGTTATATACAGAAGTATAAAAAATATAGAAAACAAAATTGATTCAAAAAGAATAAGACCTTGGCTACAATCTTTTAGAGATTATGCCCACAAAAAAAGAGAGTATAAAAAATTTGAAATAGGTGAACAAATTAGAGCAACAAAAGATATAAATACGAGCGGATGGATGATGTGGTCACCGTCTAGCAAATATGATATAAACTGTTTTAAGAGAGAGAAAAGCGCCTCAACTCTTGATTCAACACTTTAGCATCAGGTATATACCGCTCAACTAGTAAATGGAACTTTTTTGAGTGGTTCATATGCGTTATATGCGCCAATTCATGGACTACAATAAAATCAATCAAATTTTTGCCTATTTTAACAAGCTCCGTATTAAAAGTTATAATGCCTCGCGAGCTACAACTTCCCCATCTACTTCTCATTTTTCTGAATTTTATATCGCTATAGTTTAAATTCATTATCTTTGCATAATGTTCTACTCTTGGAACAATATAACTCTGTGCAGACTCTTTGTAAAATTTATCGTAACATTTTGATATATTAATGATATTGGAGACATCAACATTTTTTAGATATTCTCTTAAAGCATTTGCTTCATTCGTGTCAATACTATAAATTTCTCCAAAAAGAATCACTTCATCTTGTATATTTACAGTCATTGACCTGTTTTGTTCTACTATTTTTAACTGCTTTCTTATCCAAAACTCTTTTTTTATAAGAAGATTTTGAATATAACTGTTAGAAATAACTGATGTTTTAAGAGTTATTTCACCATTTTTTTTAACACTAATATAACTATTTTTTAAATTTGGTTTATAGATATGTAAAATTCTTAAGTTATTAAAATTTATCTCACTGATACTCAATTGGATCTTTTACCCCGACTAATTTAAAACCATTTAATCTCAAACGGCAACTGTCACAGACTCCACACGCTTTATCCTCACTTTTATAACAGCTCCATGTAAGTTTGAGAGGAACATTAAGCTCAATCGCCTTTTGTACAATTTGAGATTTTTTAAGATGCACAAGCGGCATATAAATTTTTATATTTGTTTCGTCTTTTGTACCTAAATTTATACTTTGTTCCATACTTTTAATATAAGCTTCTCTGCAATCAGGATATCCACTGCTGTCCTCTTCAACTACTCCTATTACTATTGCTTGTGCACCCTCTTTCTCGGCAATAGCAGCTGCCATACTTAAAAAGATACCGTTTCTAAACGGTACGTAAGTAACAGGAACACCATCTTCAAGACCGCCTATTGGCACTTCTATAGTTTTATCAGTAAGAGCTGAAGCGCCTATTTGAGCAAAAAAATCCAAATCTAAAATATATCTATTTAAAACATTTAGCTCATCGCATATTTTGTTAAAACAAGAGAGTTCTTTACTCTGTGTTCTTTGTGCATAGTTAAAATGCACGGCAATAATATCATATCCAATCTTTTTCATCATGTACGCACTCAAAGTAGAGTCCATACCGCCGCTCATAATACAGAGTGCTTTTTTACTTTTCATAATCATAAAAATATTTTAACATAATATTTTAATCTTCATTGAAAGATATAAGCAATATAATGTTCAAATATATAAAAAAAGGAGATATCATGGATATTTCAACAACAGCGACTCCATCTTCACCTCAAATTGAAGCTATGAAAAAAGCGAGTGAAGTTCAAGAGAGACAGATTTTAAAAGTTTTGGAGAGTGCCAATGAGCAGTCTCAGCAAGTTACAGCGCAAAAAACAGGTCTTGGAAATAATTTAAATATTTCAGGATAACATATCTACATGTATAAAGTGAGTTTATTTGCTCACTTTATACAACAACCTTCTATTTTTGGTATAATTCCGCTTATGATTGAATTTGACAACAGAACCTCATTAAATATAAATATCGAAACAGTAGATATAATTGCTAATTTCTTAACAAAAAAAGATATTGAGTTAATTCTTACAGACAATAGTGAAATAAAAGAGATAAACAAAATTCATAGAAATATCGATAAAGACACTGATGTTTTAAGCTTTCCGTATGAAGACGTGCCTATGTGCCCACTGGGAAGTATTGTTATTTCAGCTTCACATGTGCAAGAGAAAGCAAAAGAACTTGAACATAGCGAAGATAATGAGTTTGCCCTACTCTTTTTACACGGTTTACTGCATCTTTTGGGCTACGACCACGAAATTGACGATGGTGAGATGAGAAACAAAGAGGCAGAACTTATTAAAAAATTTAATTTACCTACAAGCCTAATTGTCCGAACACAAGGATAAATTTAATGGATTTTGTAATTTTTATAATTGCAATGTCGGCACTTATTTACGGTGCAGATTTTGTTATAAAAGAGTCTGAACGCATAGCTCTGCATTTTAATATATCTCATTTTGTAATCGGTGCTACACTAGTATCTTTTGGCACATCTCTTCCTGAAATGGCAGCATCAATTACCGCATCTATGGCAGGTAAGAGTGAAATGGCAGTAGCAAATGTCGTCGGAAGCAATATTTTTAATATTGTATTGATACTGGGAACTGTTTTTTTTATATCTAAAGCCATGCATCCAAAAAGAGATTTGTTCATTAAAGACAGTGCTTGGATTATAGTTCCGTTAGCTTTATTTTTAATAATGATTAATGATGGTGTTATAGGGAGATTTGACGGCTTTTTGTTTATTTTATTAATGTCTTCATATCTTCTATTCCTATTTGTCGATTCCAAAGATGAACTTTCACAAGAGATAGATGAAGAACTAGTTAAAGAGAAATTTAATTGGAGTAAAACAGCTGCTTTGCTTACAATTGGCTTTATACTTACTATCGGCGGAGCAGGTTTTGTTGTGGAAAGCGGAACTAATATAGCTAGAA
Source organism: Sulfurimonas sp. RIFOXYD2_FULL_34_21 (assembly GCF_001830805.1). Classification (NCBI taxonomy): domain Bacteria; kingdom Pseudomonadati; phylum Campylobacterota; class Epsilonproteobacteria; order Campylobacterales; family Sulfurimonadaceae; genus Sulfurimonas; species Sulfurimonas sp. RIFOXYD2_FULL_34_21. Next base: position 138,352 of record NZ_MICH01000015.1, on the reverse strand, counting down.
TGTTTGGTGTAAGCGAGTGGGTTATAGGTATGTTTTTAATAGCTATCGGCACATCTTTACCTGAGCTTGTTGTTTCGTTAGTTGCCATAAAAAAGGGAAATGCTGAAATGAGCATAGGAAATATTATAGGCTCAAATGTAGCAAATTTTTCCATGGTTTTAGGTAGTGCAGCACTCATTAATCCTTTGACAATAGATTTGATAGCAACAAAGTTTGATATAATGATTTTAATTGCATCTTCCGTTACTCTTACATTTATTTTAGCAAATAAGCTATACAACAAAACCGGAGCTATATTTTTATTGATTATTCTAGCTCTTTTAATTCAAAATCATCTCTAATTTATTGTTTAATATACCCCATCTCTAAAAGTTTATTATATATATCAGAAACAATCTTTCCCGCAGCAGCTCCGCCATGCCCTCCATGTTCAACCATGGCTAAGACAACATACTGAGGATCTGAATATGGACCGTAACTAGTAAACCATGCATGAGAGCGGGTGTAGTACTCCATTTCATGTTCTAACTCTCTATTTTTTATATCTTGCAATATACCTACAACTTGGGCTGTTCCTGTTTTTCCTGCAATTTTAACTCTTGAACTTAAATACTGCATAGCCGTTCCACTTGGAACATTACAAACTTCATACATTGCTTTTTGAATTATGGGCAATTTTTTCAACTCATTCTCATCAAATATATCTTGGAACTCAGGTTCAATAACTGCATCACCTATCTTATTTGCAAAATATGGACGCGGCAATTTACCTATTGCCATTAGCGCTGTAAATTGTGCCATTTGCATTGGAGTAACTAGAAAATCACCCTGTCCTATTGATGTATTTACCGTCTCTCCTATATACCATGGCATATTATACTTTTTTCTTTTCCATTCACGTGATGGAACGGTTCCGACAAACTCATTTGGCAAATCTACACCTGTTTTTTGACCGAGTCCGTATCTAATTAGCCCCTCACTTAACTTCTTAATTCCAAGCTGAATACTTCCTTTATAAAAAAAATCGTCACAACTCTCTCTTATTGCTCTGTTTATACCTACATGTCCATGTCCATCTTTTTTCCAGCATCTAAATACCCTTTTTCCAAGAGGCATAGACGCTGTACAATTTACGCTAAAATAGCCCATATCCGGCGATGTAATATATAATAGCCCAAGTCCGGTTTTTATAGTTGAACCAGGTGGATATAATCCGTGAATCAACTTATTTGTAAATGGTTTTTCAAGACTAGTAGAAAGATGATCCCAAACATCTTGTGAAATTCCTGATACAAAAGTATTTAAATCATATTCAGGAAAACTGCTTGCAGATAATATTGCACCGTTAACTCCCATAACTATGACGGCACCTGATTTATTTTCAAATAGTGATGATATATATTTTTGAAGTTCTATATCTATGTTTAATATTAATTTTCTATCTTCTTGAGCCTCTTTATTTGAGAGTTCTTCAATCTCTTGATTATTTGCATTAACTTTTATTTCTCGCTTACCAGGTAATCCCTGTAAATATGTATTATAATTTTTTTCTATACCTGTTTTCCCCGTATATCCTATTAGTTCTTGAAGCTTGTCCTCTTCTATATCGCTTTTGTTTGCACGAGAAACATATCCGATAATATGTGCACCAACCTCCTTATAAGGATAAAGTCTTTTTGGGGAGGATACTATATTTATATTTTCTCTTAAATTTAATATAGAATATACAGGCATAATTTCTTCATACGATACGAATTCAACAATATCAATAAAATTATGATTATAGTAAGAATCAACTTTTTTATAATTTTTTATAATTTTTTCTTTATCTAACTTAGGCAATAACTTTATTAGAATATCTATCTCTGATTCAAATGTCTGAGAATTCTTTTTTAAGCCAAGATGCGGAGCTAACTGTATTTTAAAACCTAGTTCATTTATAGCAATAGGTTTATTATTTACATCAACAATTTCTCCTCTAACAGGTGCAATTTGTTCAATTTTAATAGTATTGTCATAAGATAATTTTTCATAATAGCTATTTGATTCTACCGATAATAAAAATACCCTTACTAGAAGTGCAAGCCATATCGTAATAAATATAAAAAGTATAAATTTAATCTTCATAAGATGCTCACAATTAAAAATTCAATTACTATATAATAAATTACATAATAGTTTATGCTTGGAATAGGAAGTAAAAATATATTTGACAAAAGTGAATAGAAAAGGAAAAAGCCCATATAAACCAAAACAACAATTATAAATTTTATACAAGAATTACAACTAATGCTTTGAGTAATTTTAGGTATAACGTATTTATAAATAAACACAAAGTATATAATTGTACTAAATAGTACATATCCATTCTCCGCTTCAAAAAGCAATAAACAAAAAGAGACTAATAATATAAAGATGGAATCATTATTTTTAAGTGCCTTTGAAAACAGTATAAAAAGTACTGCCAACAGAGGCGGTAAAAAAAGATATATCCCGCTTAATGCAGTATATACAAAGAATAGAACAACATATAAAAATGGTGTTATAGGGTTTTTATAAGTGATACTTCGTTGCATACGGGAAAGTGTTTACATTTAATACAATCGGCCCAAATTTTATGTTCAGGTAGCGACTCTTTTGGAATTTCAACAAAGCCAAGTTTTTCAAAAAATAATTGTTTGTATGTTAAACTGAGAACTTTTTGAAGACCTAAAGCTTTAGCTTCTTCTATTGCTTTAGCAATTAAACTCTGCCCTATTCCCATACCCCTCTTATTCTCAGTAACAACAAGGGATCTGATTTCTGCCAATGATTGAGTATGGATATGTAAAGCGCAAAATCCAACAATTTTATCATCCTCTTTTGCTAAAATATACGATCTGATATTTGTGGCTACTTCATCTGAGCTTCTTGCAAGTATTACTCCGGCTTCAATCTCTTTTACAACAAGCTTTTGCATATCATCAATATCTGACAATCTAGCCTTTATCAATTCAATTTTCACTAGAATCTCCTTGTAAAATATTATAAATAATTGTTACAATTTTTTGTAAACCTCTTTTTTTTGAGCTTGATACCATAAGTGCATGCGGGAACTCTTTTTTTAGAGCATTTTGTTCTTTTTGATTTAATTTGTCTATCTTAGTGAAAATCTGAAGTATATGTTGTGTTTCGTTTGAAAACTCAAATAAAAAATCACTAACAGATTTATCTATCTCTAAAAAAGGGTGTCTGCAGTCAACCAAATGAATAAAAATTTTTATTTGTTTTCTATTAGCAATATAGTCTGTTAAATTTTTTTCCCAATCATATTTGATTGATTTTGAAACTTTTGCATATCCAAAACCTGGTAAATCTACAAATTTTGCAAAACTTTTTTGGGAATTTTTTCTATTTAGAAAGGCAACGTCAAAATAATTAATTAGTCTTGTTTTACCGGGTGTAGATGATACTTTTGCTAAACCTTTATGATTACTTAAAGCATTTAACAAAGAGCTTTTTCCGACATTTGAACGAGCCATAAAAACAACTTCATTTTGTTCTTGTGTATCAGGTGAGCCATCTATGTTAGCAGCAGAAATTACAAATTTTGAATCAACGATTTCAATCATTCTTACTCTTTTTCTTATCTTCAGGCATATCAAAAATCATTATTACAGGCTCTTTTGCAGCACCTTTTGCATACGCTTTGCCATCAATAACTTTTAGGATAACTTCTTCTCCGATTATCTCTTTTTTTTCGTTTATCTGTCTTAGATGAACATCTCTAAAAAAAAGATATTCTTTTTTTTGCGGAAGATATACTACCTTTTGTGCTTTACCGCTATACATTGCACCATCAAGAGTTTCTATGTTGAAAGAGGCATTACCTTCTGCAATAAACTTTATCGGTTTTTGATTGCTATCAGTATGAATAGTTACTTTTGATGCATTTAATTCATCGTTACCTTTGATTATATTCACATCACCTTCAAAGACTGATATGCCATTCTTTTGATCAGCATTAAAAAGCTTCGCCTTAATCTGCATCTCTTGCGAAAATAGTGCTGATGTTAAAAAAAATGTCAAGAAAAATATTTTTTTCATTAATTACTCTCTTCTAATTGATATATTGCTTTAATATTTTTTGACTCTAAAGTTTCTAAAGAGTTATTATACTTTAATTTTTCTCCTGTAACTATATTCGCATCTCTATATAAAACATAAGATCCATCCACAGTAGCGACTGTTGTTTTTTTATTGTAAACTGCTTTTTGAGTCTTAAAAGTCAATCCATCTTCTCTGGAGTAGATAATATCTCCATCCAAATAAACCGTATTATTTTTATATACACCTGTGTTTGACTTCATATTTGCTATGTACTCTTTAGAATTATCTGTATAATTCATCCTCTCAACCTCATATCTGTTTGCATATTTAGTTGCCTTATCGCCGTTCATTAATGTAATAAGTCCTTTAGAATTTAATTCATACATTATAAACGATGAAATAGAGAAAGACGGAACATCGGTAAAAGATTGTTGTTTTATATCCATAGGCTTAAACAAGAGCAATATCATCAACAAAGAAATAAACAAAAATGCAAAAAAATGATTAATATTCATATTATAACCAAATAGACAAAAACTGCTCTTGCAAATCATTTTCATCCACTATTATATCTATCATCTCTCTTACTGCTGCTTCTCCACCGTTACATGTAAGAGTAGTATTGACAAGTTCTCTAATCTCTTTTACGCCATCTTTTGGAGTAAAACTTCTGCCGACTTTGCTTAGCATTTTATAATCATTTAAATCATCCCCTATTGCGGCAACTTCATGATATTTAATTTCAAGCGAATCAATAAGCTCATTTAATACTTTTTCTTTCTCTTTAACACCCTGAAACAAAAATTTTATGCCTAACTCTTTAGCTCTTTTTTCAACTATCTTGGAGTTTCTGCCCGTTATAATAGCGACATGTCTGCCCATCTTTACCCACGAGCTTATGGCAAGACCGTCTTTTACGTTAAAGTTTTTAGTCTCTTCCCCTGTCGATGAATATATAATTTTTCCATCGGTTAGGCAACCGTCAACATCAAGTACTATTAACTTAATCACAAAACATCTTTTGTGCTTGGAATACCGACTCTTTCGTTTTTTTGTGTTGCACGACGAATTGCAACGCCAAGTGATTTAAAAGCAGCCTCTATTATGTGATGTCTATTTTTGCCTCTAAGCGCTACAATATGTGTACTAATTTTTGCATTTAAGACAAAAGCTTTAAAAAATTCTTCTACAAGTTCAGTATCAAATGTCCCTACTTTTCCTCTGACATCAACTTCATAAACCAAATACGGGCGGTTACTTAAATCTAAATCACAACTTACACAAGCCTCATCCATTACAATGTTTGCACTTCCAAAGCGCTCCATTTTCTCTACCGGATATATAGCTTCAGCTAGAAGAGAACCTAAAACTATACCTATGTCTTCTACGCTATGATGGTCATCAATGTGCGTATCTCCGCTACATGTTATATTTAAATCAATCAAAGAGTGTTTCGAAAAACTCTCTAACATATGGTCTAAGAATCCAACACCAGTATTTATTTTACTTTTGCCCGTTCCATAAAGAGAGAGGGAAATTGTTATATCTGTTTCTTTTGTTTTTCTGCTTTTGCTAATCATTTTTAATCCTCTCTTACGATAAACGAATCTCTAAAATTTCCAAGTGATCTATAATCTCTTGCTTCTTGTTCACTTTTAAACCCTTTTAGCCACACTTTAAACATTCTGCCGTTTTGTGTTTGTATATCTTTTATAATAGTTTTATAACCGTCTGTATCATTATATTTTTTTTGAGTAGCCATTGCCCCCTCGATTTTACTAAAAGATGCAATCTGAATAGCAAACCCGTCTATTGTTTGATTCTTAGGCGACTCGTCTAACTCCTTTTGTGAAGGAATATGTTTTTCTCCTTTAACATAAAAACCTAGAACTTCTACCTTTACGGGTGCTGTTCCTACACCAATCATATTTATTTTACGAGCTGCCGTATTTGATAAATCAATAATCCTTGTATCTATAAACGGACCCCTGTCGTTTATTCTAACAACAGTGCTTAACCCATTTGATTGATTAGTTACCTTGACAATGGTATTCATAGGTAAAGTTTTATGTGCAGCAGTCATATCATACATGTTATATGTTTCACCGTTAGAAGTTGATTTACCGTGAAAATCTGGGCCATACCAACTTGCATTTCCTTGAAACTCATCTCCTACACTTACAATAGTAGGATAGTATTTTATACCTCTAATAACGTACGGTCTCATTGTAGGATGTGAATAGTCTTTTTTAGCTATAACAGAACTATGTGAATCACTATCTTCAGAGTAAGTATCCGTATTTCCAAAATCGACATACGGTCTCTTTGCTACAGAACTACATCCTGTAGATAAAACAATAGCAGAAATAGTGAAAAAAATATAAAATTTATTCATATAATTTTAGCCTTTCGCCCTCTTTAATGATGCTACCCTCAATTTTATTATTAAGTTGTATATTTTTAATAGTAACTTGATGCGTTTTTGCAATAGACTTTAAAGTATCGCCTTTTTTTACTACATGATAAGACTCATTATCTATTTTCTTAATATCAATCTTGTCATATATCGGAATAATTAACTTTTGATTTAAACTTAGTCTAGCGCTTTTAAGGGTATTAAAATCCATAATCACTTTGCTTGAAACATGATATTTTCTACCTATATCAAAAAGATTATCGCCTCTTTGAACTATATGCACTTTATAAATATTTTTAATTTTATCTTCAAAATATTTCTGCTTAAACTCAGAAAGTTTAATATACGGTATGTATATATCATAAGATTTTAAATAGGGTGGAGCAAAATCATATTTTAAATGTCTATTTAATTTTTGCAGCTCTTCATGAGGAATTCCTATTAGTTTAGAAACTCTCTTAAGCGATTCACCACTAGGAACTTTAACAGTAGAAACAGAATATGCATTCGCCCTGTTTAAAAGATGTTCATATTCGCTCTTTAGCAAGAACTGTTCATCATTGCCCATTATTGCCAGAGCTACAATTTTTCTAATATATAACCTGCTCTCTTTAGGAATATATTTCTTTTGTGAATCCAATAAAACATTTAACTCATCGCTGTTTGCATCTTTTATGGCTTTACTTAACCTTCCGCTGCCGCAATTATATGCGATAACCGCTAAATACCACTTACCGAATTTATTATGAAGCTCACGTAGATATTTTGCAGCTGCTTCCGTTGATTTTATAAAATCTCTTCTCTCATCAACGTATTTATCAATTCTAAGTCCATATAACTTTGCCGTATCCGGTATAAATTGCCATAAGCCAGAAGCACGTTTAACAGAATAAGCTTTTGTTGAAAATTGCGACTCTGCCATTGCAAGAAAAAGAAATTCAGGCGGGACTCCGTTGCTTGATAAAATACTTTTAATAGCCGGAATAAAAAGATGAGCATCGTCCATAGCTTGAAAGAAACGTTCATCTTTATAAATCGCTGTATTGCTATTTTTCATTTGATTCATAAGCTCATCGTATAAAAACGATGCTTCTATATCAAAAGACTCTAAAATGGCTATTTCTTTATTGTGATTTGGGGTGCGTGTGAGATTTGCGCTAAGCAAAAATGGTAATAAAAATAATAATATATATTTCAAAATGACAGCTCTTATATTAAATTTAAAGCCTTAATTCTATCTAAATTAACATTAAACATAGTGCAATATTACTAATATTAAGAAATATCAAAGAGGGTAAAAGCATTTTTTGTAGTTAAATTTTCTAAATTTTCTAGTGGAATTCCTAAAAGTTCAGACATTTTTTTAGCAACAAAAGTAGTATAAAGTGGCTCGTTTCTCTCTCCTCTGTGGGGCATAGGAGTCAAATAAGGAGCATCTGTTTCAATAAGAAGTTTTTCAAGTGGGATTTTTGGTAACACATGCAGAAGTTTTTTTGCATTCTTAAATGTCAGCACTCCTCCTATACCGAAGTAAAAACCTTCATTTGCCAAACTTAGCAGCTCTTCATCGGCATTATAGCAGTGCAGAACTCCGCCCACTTCTTTGGCATTATGTTTTAAAAGAAGCTCCTTAGAGTCTCTTGAAGCATCTCTAATGTGTACTATTAAAGGTTTTTTATACTTTTTGGCAAGTTCTATTTGAGCAATAAAAATCTCTTTTTGTCTTATTTTTTCTATCTCTTTCTCTTCCGACGTGCCTTCAAGCCTAAAATAATCAAGTCCGCACTCACCTATTGCAACACATTTTTCATGCTTTACATTTTTTTCAAAATCCTCCATATTGAATAAATCCATATCATAAGGATGTACACCAACTGCAAAGTAAACATCACTGTTACTTTCTGCTATCATAATTGCTCTCTCAAGATTCGCAGGGTCTGCACCTGGAATTATAAAACGCTTTACACCGCCCTTCCTTGCTCTGTTTAAAACTTCATCCAAATCATTAATATATCTATTATCATCAAGATGTACATGTGTGTCAATTATCATTCTAAACTCTCTCTCTTTACTTATTTTGCATGTAAACTTAGTAGTTCTTTTGCAAACTTTTTAGCCTCTATTGTTATATTTTCACCGCTTATGATTCTTGCTATCTCATCCACTCTATCATAAAAGTCAAGTTCTTTTACATGTGATTCTTCGCCGCTCTTAAAAACTAAAAAATGCTGATTGCCCATAGATGTGAGCTGTGGCTGATGTGAGATTACAAATATCTGAAAATGCTCTGAGAGCTGTTTTAGTACTTTAGCAACACTCATCGACTCCTCACCGCTCAAATTTGCATCTATCTCATCAAGCATCAATACACCGCCGCCTTTATTCATAAACTCAGATTTCAGAGCTAAAATAGCCAATCTTAGCCTATTAAACTCTCCTGTACTTACTTTTTGCAAATCGGTAGAGTTTAGTTTTAAAGAGATTTCATCTTTTCCAAAAAGCCCATACTCCGTCTCATATATCTCTACTTGAGCATCTCTTAAATATAACTCTTTTAGATATCTGTTTAAATCATCTTTAAACTCTTTTATCTCTGCATGTCTAAGTCTGCTGAGCTTTTCTGAAAAATCTTTTACTTTTTTATACAAAGCGGCTTCTCTTGATTCCAAATCACCTTTTGTTATCTCAATATTTTCATACTTTTGAAGCTCTTGCATCTTTTGTTGCTTATAGTTTAGAGCATCTTCTATACTTCCGTATCTTCTCTTTATATCGCTAAGTTCTTCAATACGATTTAAAACATCCTCAACGTTTACTTCCTCAAGCATGCTGAATCTCTCTTCAGCACTCTCCATAATCGCCCTGAGTTCATTCATGCAGTCGCTAAAAAATGAGCTCTCAATATTTAATAAATCTAAAGCATTAAAAACAGTATGCTCATATTCAAAAATAGAACTTGCTGCAGATATACTACCAACTGCTTTTTCTTTTTTGGAAAGCTCTTTTTTTATCTCCAAAAGCTCTACATCTTCGGATATTTTAGGATTTATATCTTCTATTTTTTTTATTTCAAACGCTGCAAATTCTTTTAACTCAACTACTCTTTTTTGTTCATCTTCTATGGCTAAAAGTTCCTTTTTGACCTTTTTATGTTCTAAAAAAGCTTCTTTATAGTCGATTTTTAATTTATTTATATCTGGATTTTGTTTCTCAATCCTGTTATCCAAAATAGAGAGCAGATTTTCATTTTCAAAATCACTGAAATCTCTTAAAGATAGATGTCTTAAGTAGTTTGAAGATAACTCACTCATAACTTTTCTAGATATGCTTTGGTTATTTATAAAGTATCTTGATTTCTCTTTTTTTATCTGCTTAAAAACATTTATATCATCACTCTCTATGCCATGTTCTTCGGCATTTAACTCCCAAGCTACACTTGACTCACAAAGCGTTGCATCACATGAAGTTGTACCGAATGAAGATAAAATAGAGTTCATCAAAATAGATTTACCGCTTCCGCTAGGTCCGGTAAATACGACAAGCCCACATTTAAGATCAAGCTCAACCTCTTTAAAGCTAAGATAATCTTTTAAGTAAAATCTCTCTATCATCTATCTACCTTGTAAAATATTTTCAGATTATACTTGTTTATTGTTAAAAAATTAAATGATATCTCTTTAACGATTTAGCTATAATATGTAAAACAGCAAAATATATAGGTGTTTAGTATGAAAATAAAACTCTGTAAAAATTATCCTAAAAAAAACAAACTTGTAAAAAAACTTACTTTAAATTATCCGAGTGCTGAGATTAAGGTAAAATCATGTATCGGAATGTGCAAATACTGTAAATTAATGCCTACGGCTATCATTGATGGCAAAAAAGTCAAAAAGAAAAGTATTAAAAAGTTTATAAAAGCTCTACATGTAAAATAGAGCCTTATTCACCCCATCTTAATTTCTCTTTTAGTACATCAAAGTAGTTGTACTCCTCTTTATGTATCAGCTTGATTGTTTTTTGAGCCAGTTTTATATGTACGCTCTCGCCGAGTTCAAGCTCGTGCATATCTTGCCCGTCAATAATTATTAAAGCTCTCTCTTCAGATGTTTTCATCTCTATTGCATATTTCCCTGGAAGCACTACCGGTCGCTGTGTCAAAGAGTGAGGGCATATCGGAGTAAGTGCAAATACGTTTGACATCGGGAAAAGTACCGGTCCGCCTGCCGATAGATTATAAGCGGTAGAGCCTGTCGGAGTAGAAACTATTACGCCGTCACCGTAGTATGTATTAAAAGAACGAGAATCAATCAAAGTCTCTATATGTATCATATTTGTAACTCTTGTACGGGTTAAGACTATATCGTTAAAAGCGTAGTATTTTACCTCTTTAGAATTTTTTATTACCGTTGCTTCAAGAACCGCTCTCTCATCAATTTTATACTGATTTTTAATTATTTTTTGAACAAAAGAGTCAAGCTCATCAAGCGACAAATCAGCCAAAAAGCCTAGATTTCCTGCATGAACGCCAAGTATAGGAATATCAAAATCAAACGATCTTCTAACGGTAGATATAAGCGTGCCGTCACCGCCGAAACTGACCAAAAAATCGCACTCTTTGCATATCTTCTCAAAACTCTCGCCGTTCATATCAATCATAAGCGCGCTTTTACTCTCAAGCAAAACTTCTATGTCGTAATCTCTAAAAATTTTTTCTAATTTTATATAGCCATCTTTTAGTTCAGGGGTTGATGGTCTTAAAACTACACCGATTTTTTTTACTATTTTACTATTCAAATTAGCTCTTTATAAAATTTTTTTCTAAATTATACACTCTTGATATTAAAAATCAAATGGACAATTACTTAAGCTTAAATAATATACAATATTTTTCTATTAGATGATTTCAGTATAAACCAAGGAGTTTAGCATGAAAGTATTAGTCGTTTATTATTCAATGTACGGACATGTACATAAAATGGTAGAAGAAGCAGCAAACGGTGTACGCTCGGTTGATGGTGTTGAAGCAGTTATTCGCAGAGTTCCGGAGACTCTATCCGATGAAATTTTAGAAAAAATGGGCGCTACCGAGGCTCAAAAACAACAAGCAAATATTCCTATATGCACATTGGACGAACTAAGTGAAGCAGATGCCGTTATCTTTGGAACACCTACACGCTTTGGCAACATGTGCGGACAGATGAGGCAATTTCTTGATGCTACTGGAGGACTATGGATGAAGGGTTCTTTAGTGGGCAAAGTCGGAAGCGTTATTACTAGTTCAAATACACAACACGGCGGACAAGAATCTACTATTCTTAGTTTTCACACTACACTGCTTCACCACGGTATGGTTATTGTAGGTTTACCTTATACATTTCAAGGGCAGATGAGCATGGATAGTATAACAGGCTGTTCTCCTTACGGTGCATCTACTATTGCAGGCGGCAACGGAAGTCGAATCCCAAGTGAAAATGAGCTTGCAGGCGCACGTTTTCAAGGCGAACATGTTGCACGTATTGCAAAAAAACTTATGGCATAAGTAAAAAAAATTATTTTAAAAAGAGGTATTATGGCGTTTATAGAGGTAGATGAGAAAAATTTTGAGCAGGTGCTATCAAAGCAATTTGAAGAGAAAAAAACGGTTATATTAAAATTCGGTTCAGAGTTTTGCGATGCATGCAGTGCACTTGGCTGGGAGCTTGAGGATATAGATAAATATTACGATAATATATCTACTCTTCTTATCGATTGTAACGATTCGCAAGGACTTGCAGAAAGTTACGACATCTATGGATTACCTACAATGATAATATATAAAGATGCACAAACAATGGTTTATAGGGGCGAAGGCGTCCTTTTATCTCAAGATATAAAAGAAATAATAGAGCAAACAATAATATAATTAACCGATAAGCCAAGTTTGGATATAATCGGAAAAATTATTATCAGGACTCTATTTTTATGAGAAGTCATTATTGTACAGATTTAAGTGAAGCAAATGTTGGACAAGATGTTGTTCTAACAGGTTGGGCGAACAGTTACCGTGATCACGGCGGGATTATTTTTATAGACTTAAGAGACAAAAGCGGTCTTATTCAACTTACATGTGATCCTGAAGAGAATCCATCGGCACATAAATCAGCTGATGGCGTACGTGACGAGTATGTTCTTATTGCTAAAGGAACAGTTCGTCACCGTGGGGAAGGTCTTGTAAATCCACGTCTTAAAACAGGTGCTATCGAAATTATCGTTAAAGAGCTTATTATTGAAAACAAATCTGCTCCGATTCCTTTTATGATAGGCGATAAGAACGTAGGCGAAGAGACTAGACTAAAATATCGTTACCTAGAGTTAAGAGACCCTTCAATGTATGAAGCATTTCGTCTTCGTTCAAAAGCGGCAATTGCAGCTAGAAATATTTTAGATAAAAATGGCTTCCTAGAAGTTGAAACTCCTATTTTAACAAAATCAACGCCAGAAGGTGCTAGAGACTATTTGGTTCCTTCTCGTGTTCATAACGGCGAGTTTTACGCTCTTCCTCAATCTCCTCAGCTTTTCAAACAGCTTTTAATGGTAGGCGGATTTGACAGATATTTTCAAATAGCAAAATGTTTCCGTGACGAAGATTTACGTGCAGATCGTCAGCCTGAATTTACTCAAATAGACGTTGAGATGAGCTTTTGTGATCAAGAAGATGTTATTAAAGTTGCGGAAGATTTGCTTGAAGCTATGTTTGGCGCATGTGGTATCGATGTTAAACCTCCGTTTAATCGTATCTCTTACAACAATGCTATGGAGTGGTACGGCTCTGATAAACCTGATTTGAGATATGATCTTAAAATGGTTGACGTTATTGATATTTTTGAGAGATGCGATAATGAAATATTTACAAATATTGCTAAACAGCCGCATAAAAATCGTATTAAAGCTCTAAAAGTTCCAGGTGCAGACTTAGTATTTAGCAAACGTGAGATGAAAACATTCGAAGACTTTGTGCGTCAGTTCGGTGCTCACGGTCTTGGATATTTTCAAATGAAAGAAGACGGTCTTAAAGGTCCGCTTATCAAATTCTTCACAGATGCTGATATAGCTCTTTTAGTTGAGAGACTTGATATGCAAGTAGGCGACGTTGTTTTCTTCGGTGCGGGAGCTAAAAAAACAGTATGGGACTACATGGGTCGTCTTAGAATTTTCATAGCTGAACATGAAAAAATGAACCTTGTCGATAAAAATGCTTACGAGTTTGTATGGGTAGTTGATTTTCCTATGTTTGAGATTGAAGACGGACGCGTAAAAGCACTTCACCATCCATTTACACAACCAAAAGATACCGATAAAGATGATGTAGAAGAGATAGAATCTATTGCTTACGATATCGTTTTAAACGGTACGGAACTAGGCGGCGGAAGTATTCGTATCCATAAACAAGAGATGCAAGAAGAGGTGTTCAAGCTTTTAGGCATTGAAGAGGAAGAGGCTGCGGAAAAATTCGGCTTTTTACTTGATGCTTTAAAATTCGGTGCTCCTCCTCACGGCGGTTTTGCAATAGGATTTGATAGACTTATGATGCTTATTACTAAAAAATCAAGCATCCGCGATGTTATAGCATTTCCTAAAACACAAAAAGCTTCTTGTATCCTTACAAAAGCACCTAGCGAAGTTGATGCTAATCAGCTTCGTGACCTTCACATCCGTCTGCGCGAACAGGTAAAATAGTCAACATATGAAAAAACTTTTTCTAATTATCGGAGCACCCGGCTCCGGTAAAACAACAGACGCAGAATTAATAGCAAAACAAAACAGTGCGATAACGCACTACTCTACAGGTGACATGTTACGAGCAGAAGTTGCAAGCGGCAGCCGACTCGGACTTGAAATAAACAACTACATCTCAAAAGGTCTTATCGTTCCTATCAAGATAGCCATAGAAACAATAGTAAATGCCATCAAAAATGCTCCGACAGACATTATCATCATTGACGGTTATCCCAGAAGTATGGAACAGCTAAATGCACTTGATGAGTATCTACATGTAGATTTATCTATAGAACTTGTAAGCGTTATAGAAGTTCAAGTTAGCGAAGAAACCGCAAAAGATAGAGTTTTTGGACGTTCAAGAGGCGAAGATGACAAAGTGGAAGTTTTTAATAACCGTATGAAAGTCTATACTGAGCCGTTAACGGATATACAAGCTTTTTATAGCAGTAGAAATCTCTTACATGTAATAAACGGCGAGAGAACTATAGAAGAGATAGTTCACGAGATGGGAAGTTTCGTTAAGTCTAAAATATAATTGAACCTTTTGGTTCAATTATCCTAGTTTTGAAACGATAGCTGCTTCTACATCAGCTATATCTGCCGTGCCGTCAACAGTTATGTAAGTTAGAGTATCAAGTTTAGCAGCTTGATTTTTATAGTAACCTATAAGTGGGCTTGTAAGTTCATGATAAACTTTAAGGCGGTCTAGCACTACGCTCTCTTTATCATCGTCACGTTGAACTAACTCTTCGCCTGTTATATCGTCTTTGCCTTCTACTTTTGGCGGATTATAAACTACATGGTAAGTTCGTCCGCTTGCCAGATGCGCACGGCGACCTGACATACGTTTTACTATCTCACTATCCGGCACATCTATTTCTATAACCGCATCGATATTTATACCCGCATTTGTAACCGCATCTGCTTGAGCAAGAGTACGCGGAAAACCGTCCAACAGGTAGCCATTTTTACAATCATCTTCGGCGATTCTGTCTTTTACAAGTCCTATAATAATTTCATCAGTTACAAGCTGACCTGCATCCATGGCAGCCTTAGCCATTTTGCCCATCTCCGTACCTGCTTTAATAGCTGCTCTTAACATATCTCCGGTAGAGATTTGAGGAATGTTATATTTCTTTGTCAAAAATTGAGCCTGAGTACCTTTTCCTGCACCCGGAGCTCCCAATAATATTATTCTCATACTTATCCTATCTATTTTTGTTAATGCTATTATATATAAACGAAGTTAAAATTACCTATAACAATTAACTCTTTTACGATATCATAAATCTAATTTTTTATATGGAGTAATCATGAAAAGAAATTTTCTTATAACATCTGTTTTAACTGTTATGTTGTTTATCAGTGGGTGCTCTGCTACTTGGAGCGGAGTAAAGAAAGATTCGAGTGACGCTTGGGAAGCGACTAAAAGAACTGTTAATGAGATAACTGGCGATTAATTGTATTTTGCTACATGTTAAAATTTAACATGTAGTATTTTATTAATCTTCTTCAAATCCGAAATCGTCTTCTTCGCTTCCGTTTTGAGCTTCTAAAATATCATCGATTAGTTCTTTACACTCATCTTCCTCGATATCTCCGCTTTTTATATCTTCTAAAACATCCTGTAAGTCAGCCTTAAATTCGCGAAGCTCTTCTATTTCTTCCTTTGCATCTTCGCTTGCTTCTTTATTATCTGCAATCTCTTCAAAAATTTCATCTAATCTTTCATCAATATCAGGAATAACCGTTTTTATAATTAACTCTTCTAGCTGTTGTGCATAAGACATAAAAATACCTTTTTTAATTTAATTTTAGAATTATACTCTATATAAGAGTATTCTAACAATCTCTAAACTATAATTTATAAAAAACAAAAGAGAAATATGCATTTTTACGCTTGTATTATCGGTAGTGAAATATTAAACGGGCGAAGAGCTGATAAGCACTTTGAGTTTTTAAAAGAAGAATTATCAAAATACGGGCATGAACTTTTTGCTTCTTTTATTATAAAAGATGATAAAAATTTAATAAAAAATACATACAAACTTATAAAGAGCGACAAAAACAGTGTTATGTTTTCTTTTGGCGGCATCGGTGCTACTCCTGATGATTTGACAAGAGCAATAGCCGCAGATGTTTTTACGGCAAAACCATTACAGCGACATAAAAAATTTGAACAAGACATTATAGATAGATTTGGAGAAGATGCTTACCCTCACAGAATTCACATGTCGGATTTGCCCGAAAATTCAGAACTTTTGTTCAATCCCGTAAACAACATGTCAGGATTTTCTTTGAAAAACAGATACTTTTTTACTCCTGGATTTCCCCAGATGTCTCATCCTATGATCAGTTCAGTAATTAAAAATCTATTTAACAAATCTCTTAAAAAATACAGACTCACTCTACTGGCAAAAACAAGTGAAAATACGCTTATAAATATAATGAAAAAAATTCCAAAAGATATAGAGTTCTCCTCTTTGCCTATTATAAATGAGGGTAATGTTTCAGTAGAGATATCTCTTTGTGCAACTGAAAAAGAGTATGTAGAAAAATACTTTGGTCTTTTTACAAACTTTTTACATGAGTCAAATATAAACTATAATTTAATTTAATTGTAAGATTGCCGATTTTTAAAATAAGTAAAAGTCAAGGAATGGCATCATGTTAATTTGGTTATTGGTATTATTATTGCTGAGCGTGTTTATATATGTTGTTTATCGATTTGTCTTTTTTAGTAAAAGAGATGAGAAAGATGAAATAAACCATCACTATACATTTAAAATTTAAGAGGTAAGAATGGCTGTTATTAGAAATAATCATGTTTTTAAAGGACATAGAACACTTCTGGGAACTAGGTATGTAACTTATGGTGAGTTAGAGTTGCCTACTAGATATGAATTGTTTAATATGTCAAAAAATGGTTTTGACTGGGGACATTCAGGTCCCGGTGCCAGACAACTTGCTTTTTCAATGCTTTATCAGTTAAGCAATGAAGAAATTGCCAAAGATTGTGCCTCTTTATTTACAACTGATGTTGTCTCTAAATTTAATAACAGAGACTGGATAATATCAGCTTCTGATATAGTAAAATGGATATCTCAAAACAGTAAGTACGAGGAGCTTCAAGTAGTTAAAAAAATTGAAGTAAAGGAAATTGAAGAGGAAGTTCAAGAGCCAAAAGAGGATGTTCAAGATATTCAAGATATACTAGTTTTAAAGAGTCAAAAACTCAAAAAATCAAAACCAAAAACAAATGTTGTCAAAGAGATATGTGACGAACTTAAAATAACTCAAAAACAACTTTCAGCCATATTGGAAATTCCAGAGGGTACGGTAAGCAGTTGGGCTGTAAAAAATGAGATTCCGCGACTTGGAAAAAAGGCTATAGAATTTTATATTCAAAGTCAAAAAAATCAACAGATCATAGAGAGTTATAAAAGCTTTGTAAATTTACTAAACGTACCTTAAAGAAAAGAAAAAATATTTACCTAGCATAATTTATATTTTTTGGCGCTTTTTCATCATAATCAAGAAGCGTTAAAATACTCTTTTTATTTGTCTTTCTTGCAAAGTCTATTACACTAATTCCTTTTGAATCAACTGCATTTTTATTGGCGCCATGCTCGATAAGAAGTTTTGCTATTTCAACTCTGCCATAACATGCAGCCGCCATTAAAGGAGTAAATTTACTTCTTCTTTGTGTAAAGTTTACATCTATGCCTTTTGATATCAAATATTTAACCATCTCAATATTATCGTACGTTATTGCCATGTCAAATATACTAACACCCTCTTCATCAAAGTCATAAATATCAGCACCGCTATCTATAAGCAACATAACTAAATCAAAATCACACCTTTGTCTTAGTGAAAATGCTAAAACAGACTCACCGTTTTCACTTGCATCATTTAAGTTTGCACCATCTTTTATATATTTTTTTACGCCCAAAAAGTCATTGTTTTTTAAAAGTTCTATCCATTTATTCATAATCGTAGTATATTACAATTGGGCATTAATAATCTTTAAAAATTATTAAGGGTTATTAGAGGCACTCTTATGTACAATAAGGCATAATAAATAATTACAAGCGAGAACCCATGGAAATCATTCAAACCACAGATGCTTTTAAAGCACTAGTCCAAAACATTAAGTCTTCTACAAAAGGTTACAAAGACCCTTTGGCGTTTGGTATATGCAGGGTAGATTTAGGGCAGTTAAATCTAGGAAAAACTCTTCAAGCCACTTATCCTTTAATAAACTGGCATGAAAATTTCGGAAGTGCTGCTATTTTTATCAGAGCATTAACTGAACAAGGTATTGATATAGATTTTAATGAAAGCGAAGTTGTCTGCAATATTAATAGTGCCTTTTTAAAAAGCTGCCTAAATGCTTTTACTCCGTACTCGGATGAGGCATATGGCGATGCACACAAAAACATTCAAGTTGTTTCTGCACTATATAACCAAATCATGAACAGCGGCTCTTTGGAGGGCGAATTTAAAGTAACGTTTATTTTTGCTGATGAGCCACTAAAAAGTGTAGAAGCAACGTATTTAAAACTTTATGCTATCTCCGGAGCAAAAGTTGCGTTAAGAAGTATTAACTTAAACGGTGCGTTTGGTGCTCTGCCAAATGTCGCATGGTCAAACGGTCAGCCTATTGAGCTTGATTACTTAAGAGAATTTGAAATAGAGTTAAAACTCTCAAATGAGTACCCTCATATAGACTTTGTAGATAAATTCCCAAGATTCTTGCAGCATATTATCCCTGCGGACAACACCAGAATTTTAGATGCTTCAAAAGTTAGATTCGGTGCTCAACTTGCAGCAGGAACTACGGTAATGCCGGGTGCATCTTATATCAACTTTAATGCAGGTACGACCGGTCCCGTTATGGTTGAGGGTCGTATTTCTAGTTCTGCTATTGTCGGAGCAGGAAGTGATGTAGGAGGCGGTGCTTCTATTTTAGGCGTACTTAGCGGAACAGACGGAAATCCTATTACAATAGGCAAAAACACTCTTTTAGGCGCAAACTCTACATGTGGTATTCCTTTGGGAGACGGATGTATTATTGATGGAGGACTTGCGATTTTTGCGGGAACAAAAGTGCATATTAATGATGAGGAAATATCTGAGATACAAGATGTAAATCCAAATACTAATTTATCAAACATCATGAAAGCATCAGAACTTGCCGGTCTTAATGGGCTTCATTTCAGACAAAATTCTATGACTGGACAATATGTAGTGCAAAGAAGCACAAGAGAGATTAAACTAAACGCAGACCTTCACTAAAAAAAATTGATAACTTCTTCATTTAGAGTGAAGTTATCAAAAAATTACTGCCAATAAATAAACATATTTTTAGCTTCTAAGTAGTACAATTGAAAGACAAAGGAGTTTAATATGAATTTATCTAATAATGTTTCGTCAATACAAGCTCACCAAAATATGATGGATGTAACTGCTAATAACATTGCAAATGTTAACACTGATGGTTTTGTCCCTACAAACAGCAGAGTTGTTAGTAGCGGCAGTTCACTTAAAGCTGACAATAGCAAAGCTGATGACAACGGTTCTAAAATAAGCCAAACTGATTTAACAAAAGAGATTCCAAATCAGATTATTGCTCAGGAAGCAACAGCAGTTAATGTTACTGCAATAAAAACTCAAGATGAGATGCTCGGCTCACTTCTAGACATAAAGGCATAGTAAAAATTTTTACTGTGTCAAAATATTCATACTTTGAAGGTTTCTAAGCATCTCTGAATCTTCATCATAATCTTTTTGTTCTCTTCCTAACTTTAATGAACTAAAAATCGGCTTTCCGATTACTATTCTGCCTTCAATACCGTCTTTTTTAGTTTTGATTCCCCAAGTGTTGTGAAATACGACTATTTCATCATTATAAATTCCGACGTAAAGAACTATATGCCCTTTTTTGTAAAGAAGTGTTTGAAATGCAACTGCTTTTTCTTTTATAATTTTTATCTTCTCATCATTATTTAAATTTTTTAAACTTATAACTTTTCCGACTTTGCTTTGCTGATATGAGTTTCTAGGAAGCCAAATTCCAAACGGTGCAAACATATCTTTAAGCATCGAGGAGCAATCTCTTTGTTCATAAATTCCACCCCAACCGTAATTTGTTTTTGAAACTTCATTAATAATTGTTTCCAGATTGTTTGTATTTAGCTTCATTATATCTTTAGTAGCTATATTTTTAGAAATCTTAGATTTTAAAAAAAGCGGCTTTGAATCTTTATATGAAGATACACTTAAAACCGTGTATGTCTCTTTATCTTCTGATATAAGTGCAAACATCATTCCGACTTTTGATTTAAATAAAAAGTCTCCATCAAACGAATAGATAGGCTCATTATCTTTAATGATAAAAACCTGCTCTGCTTTTTGCCATGCATCTACATGTTGTTTTTCTAAAATTGCAAATTCATTGCTTTTTACCCAGCCTGACGCAAAACTGCTAAATACATAAGCCCACTCTTTGTCTTTTGAATAATGTGATACAAAAATGGGCTTGTTCGCGTGTATCGTGCTATTTTGAAGATAATCAAAAGGAAATCCTTCTCCTGCTATCGAAGGGTCTTTTAACAGCGGTTTAATAGTAGGAAAAGCTCTTATACTGCTCTCTTTTAAAACGACGGCTTTTACATTTATAGTTGCATAAGCTTCAAAATTTGCATTATTTAAGATTGCATCAAAAAAAGACTGTTCTAAAGGTTGTAAATTTTCCCCATAACTTTTATCGGCGCAAAATGAGGAAAAAGGCCATTTTATGGAGTTTAGTTCTTCTGTTGGTTTATCAATGTTCCATATAGTAAAATAGTGCTCTTCATATTTTTTTTGAATATCATAAATTGAGACATTATTATCAAAATTTTTTAAAAAGTAGTTTACATTTTGCGGAATATTTAGAAGGTCGTATATTTTTACACTACTAGAAGTTCTATTTGATATAAACTCTTCACATGTAACATTATTATCATCATTGGTTTTAATAAAAATATCTTTCTTAATACTACTTGAAGAACAACCGAAAAATAGAACTGCCGACAAAATTATAAAAATATATCTCAAAGTAAAGCCTTTTAATCTACACTTCCAAATCTACTGACTACTCTTCCTATTACTTCTATATCTCTTGGATCTAGTGTCTGAGTGGAATAGACTTGATTATCGGATATTATATCTATTTTTCCGTCTATTCTTTTTTGAACTCTCTTTATAAAAAGTCCGGCTTCAGTTTTTATAGTAAATATACCGCCTCTTTGAAGATCAGTTTTGCTTCTGTTTATGAAAACTATATCATTGTAGCTAAAAGTAGGCTCCATTGAATCACCTGTTACATTTATAGCTTCAATATATTTTAACTCTCTCTCTCCTCCAAGCATTTGCACAAATTCATGTGGAATTTCCACACCTTGTTGTTCTTCTTCCTCAATATCTGCTCCGCCTCCTGCAGAAGCATTAATATTTCTAAAGTACTTAACTAAAAAAAATCTATTTGTTGCTTCAACCAGGCTCTCAGGCGATTGACCGTAAAGCATCCAGTTTATAGATATAGATTTTGTAGCGCAAAAATCCAAAAGCTCTCCAAATGGTATTTTATTTCTCTTTTTCATAGTTGCAAAATTCATTTGAGAGATACCTAAAATATCCGCAACATCTTTGTCAAATATTTTTTTACCGTTAAATTCGGTAGATACGATACTTTTAATCTCTTCAACAATTTCAAGAAAACTTTTCATAGTACTTCCTTCATCAAATAATAGAGATTATAATCTTTTTTTAAAATTTAGTCAAAATTTTTATGACAAAATGCAATATTTTTTATATTTTTTTGAAATTACGTGTAGTATTTGAAAAATTAGAAGGATTTAAAATGTCAATTATAGTAAAAAATGCACAAAGTCTGTTAGAAAGATTTGAAAGTTCTATAGAGAAATTAGCAGAGAGATTTCTTTAGATATCACTTTGTTTATCTTTTAACTTTTTTTCATCAGCCTCTCTCTGCGCTTCTCTTTGTGCTGATTTATTTTTATGGTAACCGCCGAAAATAAAAATCATAAATAGTATAAAAAGTATAAGCATTACGGAATTAATAACAGTACTCATATATTTTCCTTAAAAATTGCGTAGTTTTGTTTTATAGCCTCATATAGCACTATTCCGGTACTGATGGCAAGATTTAGACTTCTACCCTCTTTTGTCATAGGAATTGTTATATTTTGCTCTTTATATCTGTTTAAAATATCTTCGGGGATACCGGTCGTCTCGCTTCCGAAAAATATATAATCACCATCTTTAAACTTCGCATCAAAGTACGGTTTATCTGTTTTTGTCGTTGCAAAATAAGCATTATCGGTTATATTGTTATTTGCAAAAAAATCATCTAAACTCTCCCATACATGTAAATCAAGCTTATGCCAATAATCAAGCCCTGCCCGTCTTACCGCTTTTTCATCAATATCAAATGCAATCGGCTTTATTATATGCAAAGCAGCACCTGCATTAACGCAGAGACGCCCTATTGCACCTGTATTATTTGGAATTTGAGGATTTACGAGGACTAAATTAAAAGCCATTACAATGTCTCTCAAAAAATAATTTTTTTGTAGCTTTAGGGGGTTGCAGGGACGAAGAGTCCCTGCCGCTGAAATGGGCTTTGCTCATTTTAGTGCATATCATTAGAAGATAACAGTTTTATTTGCATATACAAATATTCTATCTTCAAGGGCTAGTTTTAAAGCTCTTGAGAGAACAACTTTTTCGACATCTTTACCCGAACGTTGCATATCTTTCCATCCATAAGCATGATCTACATGTATAACTTCTTGAGCGATAATAGGACCCTCATCAAGATTGTTATTTACAAAATGAGAAGTTGCGCCTATGATTTTGACGCCCCTGTCATAAGCTTGTTTATAAGGGTTTGCACCAATAAATGCAGGTAAAAATGAGTGATGAATATTTATGATTCTATTCTCATATACCTCTACAAATCTAGGAGTCAATATTCTCATATATTTTGCTAAAACAATATAGTCTATCTCCTCAAACTCTGCTAAACACTCAAGTACCTTGTTCTCATGTTCAACTCTATCCAAACCTACATGTGAAATTGCGATGAAAGGAATATTAAACTTGCCTACCAAAGATTCTAAATCACTATAGTTGGAGATAACAGCCAAAATATTTGCCTCAAGTTCTCCTGCTTCGTGACGAATCAATATATCGCCCAGAGCATGCATCTCTTTTGTAGCCATAATAATTATATTCTTATTTTTAGGTGCTATAACCTCTATATTAGCATTTGAAGGCAAAACATCACTTAAAAGTTCATAGAGTTTATTTAGTTCTATATTGCCATCAACAACGCTTCTCATGAAAAATTTATTATTTTCTTTATCCACGAACTCACTATTTGTTAGAATATTTAAATCATTTTTGTAAAAAACCGTAGATACTTTATGAACTAAACCTTTTTCATCATTTGCATCTATAAGTACTCTGTATTGACTCATTTTTGACTTCCTCTCTCTAACTCTTCTACTCTTGAATCAATAGTAACTAACACATACTCTAAAAAATTTAGTGTCATATCTACTTTTGCCTCTATATTTGTATTATTTGGTGCTTGAAATCCTTCAAAAAGTACAAGCAATCTTTCTCTCATGGATATTAAAAATAGCATCTCGTTACTAATTGCCGGCTCATCTTCAGGTGCAGATTTTACTTCAGATTTTACCTCAATACTTAACTCTTCTCTTATTTTTGGTTTAAAATTGTCTATTATTTTTGAGTTATTTATTATATTTGGCTTTATATCTTCCATCTCCGCCAAAGTCGAGAGAATTACATCTTTTAATTCCATAACTTTAGTAACCACCTTTCAAATTCATTAAACTCGACATCCTCTTGCATTTTTATAAAATACTCCTTCATCTGAGTATTTACGTTTAAAA
Source organism: Sulfurimonas sp. RIFOXYD2_FULL_34_21 (assembly GCF_001830805.1). NCBI lineage: Bacteria > Pseudomonadati > Campylobacterota > Epsilonproteobacteria > Campylobacterales > Sulfurimonadaceae > Sulfurimonas > Sulfurimonas sp. RIFOXYD2_FULL_34_21. The sequence goes on along the minus strand of NZ_MICH01000015.1, from coordinate 114,097 downwards.
ATTTTTTTCTCATACCGGAGAGTCTTCGTATAGCAATTTTAGCATCGCTATTTGAAGGCTCTTTTTTGAGAATCTCTTTATAAATCTCTAAAGCTTCCTCTTTTAGACCTTGCAGCTCATAAATATTTGCTAGAGTTAATGTTTTCATTTTGCCGCATAGTTAGCAATAATTGAACCCATTTCACTTGTAGAACAAACCTCTTTAGCATCAAATTGTGCTAAGTCTTTTGTTCTATACCCTTCTTTAAGCGCTCTTTTGACCGCAGCATCTATTTTATCGGCAGCTGCATTTTCGCCAAGAGCATATCTAAGCATCATAGACGCCGATGAAATAGTAGCAATAGGATTTGCTATACCTTGTCCTGCTATATCAGGAGCAGAACCGTGAATAGGCTCGTAAACACCTATCTTTGCTCCTACTGAAGCCGACGGTAAAAGCCCTATTGAACCCGAAAGCATACTTGCTTCATCGCTTAGGATATCGCCAAAAATATTTCCCGTTAGCATTACATCAAATTGTCTAGGGTCGCGAATTAGTTGCATTGCCGCATTATCAACATACATGTGACTTAACTCAACTTCTGGATATTCGGTTGCAACTTCTGTTACCACGTCTCTCCAAAGCTGAGAAACATCAAGTACATTTGCTTTATCTATTGAGCAAACTCTCTTACTTCTTGTCATAGCAATTTTAAATGCTTGATGAGCTATTCTTACAATCTCCGCGCGGGTGTAAACCATAGTATTCCACCCTCTGTTTTCGTCACGCCCCTTTGGTTCGCCGAAATATATTCCGCCGATAAGTTCACGAACAACCATCAAATCAACACCCTTTACAACCTCAGGTTTTAGTGAAGATGCATTTATAAGCTCATCATATACAACTGCAGGACGAAGATTTGCATAAACTCCAAGCTCTTTACGAAATCTAAGAAGCCCGCTCTCAGGTCGTTTTTCACGAGGCAAATTATCCCACTTTGTTCCACCTATCGCACCAAAAAGTACGGCATCACTACTTAATGAGATATTAATTGTCTCTTGAGGAAGAGGATCACCGGTAATGTCATAAGCACAACCGCCCATTAAAGCCTCTACATACTCAAAATAAAAATCAAAACAAGATGCAACAGAGTCTAAAACTTTTACGGCTTCATCTATGATTTCCGGACCGATTCCATCACCTTTAATCAGTGCAATTTTATATCTTTTCATTATTTACCTTTAATTTCATTTTGTGCAAAATTCATAAGTCCGCCGGCATCTATAAGCTCTTGCATAAAAGCCGGAATCGGAATAAAATTATAAGTTTTACCGGAAGTTTTATTAGTTATAGTTCCGTTGTTCATATCAACGCTTATCTCATCACCTTCAGCAATCTCTGCACTCTCGCGAAGTTCAAATATAGGTAGTCCCATGTTAAATGCATTACGATAAAAAATCCTTGCAAACGTCGGAGCGATAACGGCAGCTACACCTGCGGCTTTAAGTGCTATAGGAGCATGCTCACGAGAACTTCCGCAACCGAAATTTTCACCAGCGACTATAATATCGCCTCTGCTCATTTTGTTTACAAATTCAGGGTCTGCATCTTCCATAACATGTTTTGCAAGTTCCTCCGGTACTGATGTGTTTAAATAACGAGCTGCTATAATCAAGTCCGTATCTATATCCTTACCGAATCTCCAAACTTTACCGTCAATATTTGCTTTTTGCATTTAAAATCCTAACTATATTTAAAATAATTTTTGCGATTATAGCCAAATTGTGATTGTAGTTTTATAAAAAGGAAGTATAAAAATATACAAAAATTCAAATTAATCTCTTGATATTAATTCGTATCAAGAGGCTAATAAAAAGTTATTATCTTTTTAGGTTATTTGTAGTTTGGAGCATTTCATCACTTGTAGTGATTACTTTTGAGTTAGAGTCATAGGCTCTCTGTCCCGTAATAAGGTCTGTAAGTTCAACAACGAGTTCAACATTGCTTAGTTCTACAAAACCTTGTCTTAACACTCCAAGACCATCAAGTCCCGGAGTACCTTCAACAGGCTGACCTGAACTGTCAGTCTCTATATATAAATTATCCCCCATTGAGTGAAGACCTGCGGGATTTATGAAGTTTGTAAGTGTTACTTGACCTACTTGTGTTGCTTGAGTTTGCCCAGGCTGAATAACAGTAACTGTTCCATCAGTACCAATACTTACATTAGTCGCATCAGGCGGTATTACAACCTCAGGAACCAATCTATAACCGTCGCTGTTTACTACGGTACCGTTTTCATCTATTTTAAAAGCACCGTTTCTTGAATAAACTTCGGTTCCATCAGGAAGTTCTAATTTAAAAAAACCTCTTCCTGTTATTGCTAAATCAAGTTGGTTATCAGTCTGCTTTAGACTCCCTTCCGAAAATATCTTATTTATAGCAGTAGGTCTTGAACCAAGCCCGACTTCTATACCCGTAGGACTCTTTGTCGAGTCACTTGTAGATGTACCTGCATACTCCATAACTTTGTACATTAAGTCTGCAAACTCTGCACGCGACTTTTTGAAACCTATCGTATTTACATTGGCAATATTATTTGCCGTAGTGTTTATTTGCGTCTGCATTCCCAACATTCCTGTTGAAGCAGTATAAAGTGATTGCATCATAATTTTTTATCCTTTTTTAGCAAGTTTTTCAATCGCATCACGATTCATATCATTCATCTGTGTATCCATAGCTTTTTGATACATTCCGACTAAACGGTTAGTCTCTATCATCTGTGTCATCATCTTAACGGCATTTACATTGCTCTTTTCAACAAATCCCTGCACTACTGCACCGCTTTGCTCTATACTCTCAAATTCTTGTTCTCCGTCATATCTAAAAAGATTATTACCCTCTTTTTTCAAAAGAGCCATATTATCAGGCTGTGCAACAAAAATTTTAGAAGCTGCATTAAGCTTAGCACTGTTTGGAATATTTGTGGACATCTGTCCGTTTTTATCTACATGTACAATATTGTTATCTTGAGTTAGAGTTATCGGCTGCTTGGTTATAAAATAGTCACTCGGCAAAACTTCATAACCGCTTTTTGTAATTAGTTTACCTTCATCATCTTTTGTAAAAGAGCCTTCTCTGGTAAGTCTAATTCCTTGCGGGGTTTTAACTAAAAAGAAAAGTCCCTCTCTTGAGAGAGCCAAATCAAGTGAATTGTCTGTTTTTTGCATATCTCCCACGGAATAATCCGTATAAGAGTCAACTATTTGAGGAGCTTTATTCATGGTTCTGTTTAAAAACTGTGCCGCTTCTTTTGTATGATTTCCATTTGGAAGTTCATCTCTGGCTTCTTTGTACAAACGCATAAAATCACCTACAACAAGATTATCCTCTTTAAAACCTGCAGTATTTACGTTCGCAAGATTGTTCGCAATAGTGTCAAGACGGTTAAATTGAGTAACCATTCCGGCCGCTGAACTATAATATCCACTCTGCATAAATTGCCTTTATCCAAATATTTTAAACTCTAAAGCAAAGTGTGTTCCAACATGACAAGAAGGAAATGTTAAGAGTGTTTGGGTATAATCCACCTTTGAAAAATCTTATAAAACCAACAAGGTGTATCTAAATATGACAGCTAAAGACCTTAATAAAGCTATCGAAGCATTCTTTACAAATCAAAAACCTAAAGAGTGTTTAACATATGAGTCATTAATAGAACTTTTTGACAAACAGCCGACTTCCGCACAAGCAACCAATATTTTTAAACTTATTCAAAAGAACAAAGCTTGTATATACACATCTTCTGAGCATGCAAAACTTCTAAATGATAAAGAAGCAGAAGCTAGAAAAAACGCTCAAAGAAAGATGATAGAAAACAATGAAACTGATAACTTTGACATATTAAAAGAGCATGAACTGCTAGAGTGGTCTCGCTCTGATTCTCCTGTTCGTATGTATCTTAGAGAAATGGGACAGATTCCTCTTTTAACAAAAGAAGAAGAGATTGAGATTAGTAAAAAAATTGAAAACGGAGAGAGCATAATTATAGATGCGATATGTTCCGTTCCGTATCTAATTGATTTTATTTTAGACTACAAAGAGCCTCTTATAAACCGTGAAAGAAGAGTTAAAGAGCTGTTTAAAAGCTTTGAAGACGAAAAAGATGACAGTGACGATTCTGATATTAACGATGATGAGGATAATGACGATAATGAAGATATCGAGGTAGAAAAAACACTTACGGCTAAAGATAAAAGCAGAGTCGAAAAAGTTACCGTAAGCTTTAAAGACTTAGAAAAAGCAAAAAAAGAGTGGGTAAAACTAGCAGAAAAAATGCCTGAAAATCTAGAAGGTGAACTAACTCTTGATATTGTTCAATATTTTTTAGCGGTTACTTATAAAAAAGGTGTTTTAAAAGAAAAATTATTAGATCTTGGACCGACTTCAAAACTAATAAATGAGCTTGTAAAAGCTATGGAAACTGCGCTTAAGAGTGATGAAGGTTACGATAAAGAGCTAAAGCGATTAGAGTATAAACTTCCGCTATTTAATGCAACTCTAAAAGCAAACCATAAAATCTTGGTTGATAAAATCTGCGATTTAACAAAAGAAGATATCTCAAGTATGGTTCCTGAAGCTACCATGGTTAGTACATATATGGAGATAAAGAAACTTGTTCAAACAAAAGAGGCGTCAAAAAATAGCTTTGATATGGAACCTGAGAAGTTAGCAGATATTTTAGAGCAGATTAAACGCGGTAAAAATATTTCCGAGATATCTAAAACTAAAATGGCAAAATCAAATCTACGACTTGTCGTATCTATCGCAAAAAGATATACAAACCGTGGATTGCCGTTTCTTGATTTGATTCAAGAGGGCAATATCGGTCTTATGAAGGCAGTTGATAAATTTGAGTATCAAAAAGGATATAAGTTTTCAACTTACGCTACATGGTGGATTCGTCAGGCAATATCGCGTGCTATTGCAGATCAAGCAAGAACGATTCGTATCCCGATTCACATGATTGAGACTATAAACCGCATAAATAAAATTATGCGTAAACACCTACAGGAACACGGTAGAGAGCCTGATGTTGAGATTATTGCACAAGAGGTAGGATTATCTGTTGAAAAAGTTAAAAATGTAATAAAAATCACAAAAGAGCCGATAAGTCTTGAAGCTCCTATAGGCAGTGAGGATGATGGTCGTTTCGGCGATTTTATTGAAGATAAAACTTCTCTATCTCCATCTGATTCAATTTTAAAAGATGACTTGAGAGTTCAGATTGAGAACGTTTTAGAACAGTTAAATGAGAGAGAAAAAGCAGTTATAAAGCTTAGATTTGGAATCATGGATGATGAGAGCGATAGAACACTTGAGGAGATAGGCAAAGAGTTAAACGTTACTCGCGAAAGGGTACGTCAAATAGAGTCAAGTGCAATCAAGAAACTAAAACATCCTAAAGTAGGACGAAAACTTAAAAATTACATAGAAGAGTAGCCAAAAATATGACCTTTGAGCAACAATGGATAGAGTATGATTACAACCCGTTTGTGCTGTTTAATTCAAACGGAAAAATTATATCGTTAAACTCAGAAGCACAATTTTTGCTTGGTGCAATTACTGCCGAGGAACTGTTTAATTTTGCTACGACTTATGCAAATGTATCTTTTGGGTTTAAAACTACATTTGTAGAGTTGGATTTTGGGCGCTACAAATTTTTTGCTATTACCGTAGGATATGAGAATGATGAAGAGATAGGAATAAAACTATATCAAATACCATCTTTTAAGCTTAATAAACCAAAGCTTGAAGGAGAACTGACAAATATCTATACGCTTGTTGATTTATGTATCTCTACTTATTCAATAAACTCGGATATTATATTTCTTAAAGATTTTGACCCTACTATTCCTGAAATCATTATAGATTCAAATAATTTTATAAAAATATTAAACAAAATATACTCTTGCTATGAAAATAACGAAAAAATTTTAACAAAAATATTTTATAGAGTCGGTGAACATATAAAATTTGAAGATAAAAAATATAGCATTTTCTCTGTTGAAGTAAGTTCTAAAAACATCAATGAAGATAAGATTAATGAGTTAAAAGTATTAGCGGCAAATACAAGTTTTTACATGGACTTTCAAAAAAAAGTAATTATAAATATACCTATGATTACCTCTTAAATCTTATTTAAACAAATCTTTAGAGACGCTATAGCCTATTATTATACCGACAAGCAGAGATGGAAGATATACGGAGATATCTAAAACTTCATTATTTTTAAGTGCTATAAAACCTAACACCAAAAAAAGATAAGGGAGCAGTCTAAAAAGTGAGAACCCTGCCCTAGATCCTTTTTTGATATCTTTTATATTTAATATTTTTATCTTTTGTTTTTCTTCTTTAACTATCGCTTTTAAATCGAGTTCATCTACATGTACTTCATTTATTGGTGCCTCATCATACAGTTCATACGGGTCTTCTATTTCATCAAGAAAATCTCTCTTTTCATTGATATTTTCAATATCCGTTTGCGTATTTACCATTTTTTTATAAGCATAAGCAGAGCCGAGAATAATAAAAAAACTGCTCAAGTACGCAACTTGAAAATTTATAAAAAATGTATAAGATATTATACTGCTGGCTAAAATTAAAAACTCAGTAGCAACAAAAATTTTAATGGTTTTTTGCACCATAATCCTCTTCATCATCTTCATCTTGAAGCTGTTTTTTTATAGCATAACGAGGTTCTTGCGCTAGTTTTTCAAACTCTTTATACTGTCTAGAGTATGCTTTGTAAACATTTAATATCGCCGCTGCGATACCTATAAAAACACCAATCCATAAAGTCCAAGTAATACCTGTAAAGTTTTTTAATAAAATTCCTATTCCGACACCCATAAGAACTGCTACTACAATAGATATTCCCAGTGATAGATGGTCGGCTGCTTCAATTATAGGTTTGATTCTAGGAGCTTTTTGTTCCTCTTGCTCAGACATTAGATATTGCCTTAAAAACTTTTGCACTTGCTTTAATCGTATCTTCAATCATCTCATCCGTAATTGCTGTTGAAATAAAACCAGTCTCATAAAGTGAACATGCAAAGTAAAATCCCTCTTTTAACATCATAGAGTGAAATGCGGCAAAAAGCTCGGCATCTGATTTACATGCATCGGCAAAGTTTTTAACGGGATTTTCATTAAAGAAGAAACCAAACATACTCCCTCTTGTATCAATCTGCATTTTAATCCCGCAATTTTCAGCCTCTTTTTTCATGCCATCTACTAATCTTTTTGCTCTCTCATTTAAGACAGACATAACTTTTGAGTTATTTTTTAGTTTTGATATTGCCGCGAGTCCTGCCGCCATAGCAACCGGATTTCCACTTAGTGTGCCGGCTTGATATACAGGTCCCTCAGGCGAGAGTTTTGCCATAATCTCTGCTCTTGCTCCAAAAGCGCCTACAGGCATTCCTCCGCCTATAACTTTTCCAAGAGTAACGATATCCGGTTTTACGCCTGTTATAGATTCTGCGCCATGCAGAGTTGCTCTAAAACCGCTCATTACTTCATCAAAAATAAGCAAGGTCCCGTTTTCATCACATAGCTTTCTTAGTTCATGTAAAAACTCTTTATCTGCGGGAACAAGTCCCATATTTCCTGCAATAGGCTCTATAATTACACATGCAATATCTTTTGAGTCATTAAAACACTTCTTTACACTTTCTATATTGTTATACTCTGCTAAAAGAGTATGTTTTGTAAAATCAGCAGGAACACCAGGTGAACTTGGATTCCCAAATGTAGCCGCACCGCTTCCCGCTTGAACTAAAAGTGAGTCACTATGCCCATGATAACAACCCGTAAATTTTACAATATCATCACGTCCGGTAAAGCCACGAGCCAAACGAATAGCGCTCATAACAGCTTCTGTTCCGCTGCTTACAAATCTAATCTTGTCAATTGAGTCAAACATTGAAATAACAAGAGTAGCTAAATCACTCTCCGCTTGTGTCGGAGCACCAAAACTCAAACCATGTTTTACAGCTTCTATTACGGCATTTTCTATCGATTCATCTCTATGTCCAAAAATAAGCGGACCCCAACTTTGTACATAGTCCACATATCTATTTCCGTCAATATCAATTAAATATGCACCATTGCCTTCTGCTATAAATAGAGGCGTTCCGCCTACACTACTAAATGCTCTTACCGGAGAATTTACTCCGCCGGGAATTAGTTTTTGCGCTTGTTTGAAAGCCTTTAGTGAATTATCTATACTCATTGAATGACCTTATAATTTTTATTGGTATTATACCTAATAACTATTAATCTATATTAGTTATAATTGCCCGAAAATTTTTACGTAAACGGAACAGATTGAATCGCTCATTTTTTGCCCTATTTTTAGCACTTTTAATACATTTATTGTTTCTGCTTCTGTTTTTACTTCTTGGAACTATTACAAGAGATACTAAAGAGCCTCAAAAACCAAAAGAAAACAGAATCAAAGTCTCGCTTAAAGAGATGCCAAAGAAAATTGACTCAGACGACGTGGATAAAAAAATCATTGAAAAACCTGAGGAGATAGCTCCTCCTATGCCAAAAGGAAATCAGCTAAAGCGAATAGTGGAATCTATACAAAAACCGCCCATTAAGTATGAGCCAAAGAAAATTGAACAACAACATGTCAAAAAACCGCCGATAAACCTTGAAAAAAGTGAAGAACCTATAAAAAAGATGGAACCTACTATTCCAAAAATAGAACCGCTTCCTCCCATAAAACCATATATTGAACTAAAGCCGAAAGAGGATAAAAGCAAGTACAACTCACTAGAGTGGCTCTCTGAAGATAAATCTTCACAAGAAGTTAAAACGCAAAAGAGCAAATCGACAAGCAAGAGCAATATTAACAATTCAAATCTGCAAGAGCTTTACGGAGACGAGTTTGGAAAACTAACCCCAGGTCAGCAAAAATACCTAATCGACAATCAAGAGATTATGAGAAGAATAACACAAGAGGTTTTAAACAGGGTTGCACAAGTAAACCTTACTGCGGATATTAATGTAAACAAAACAAACGTTGTAGAGTTTTATCTTCATCCAAACGGAGATATGACTGATTTTAAATTTTTAAAAAACAGCGGATATTACATACTTGACCAAACAACCAAAGAGACTATTGAATTTGCATACAGCAGATACCCTAGACCGAATGAAAAAATATTGGTAAGGTATAACGTTTTTTATAATTTAGCAAGATATTAGAGTAAATTCATACTACATGTACCTATTTAGAAGTGCCATAGCCCCTTTATAGATAGGTTCATCTATAAATCCGTATTCATCATCTTTAAAACCGGTAATACCCTGTTCTTTATGTTTTTCAAAGAGTTTTATTATATTTTTTGCCCTGATAATTTGCTTTTCTTCATCTATAAAAATTCCATTTGCAAGTTCTACTTGAGCAGGAGAGATGCACCCTTTTGCATCAAATCCCATCTCCTTTTCCAAAGATATCCATTTTTCAAACTCTTGCAGATTTTTAAACTCTTGATATACGAAAGAGACTGGTTTGATACCGATTGTTTTACATGTAACTAAAAAATGAGAGAGCATGTAAAGCATTGTCGAATTTTCTCTGCTAATCAAGTTTTGAGGGAGCTTCATATCTGCAAAAAGGTCTAAAATACCGAGATAAAAAACAGTGACTTTTTTATCTGTTCTAAGCTCTGATAAGTTTTGCCAAGCCTCTTTTGTCTCAATTGAGAGATGAAGTTCTATCCCTTCGTTTAAAAGTTCACAAACTGATTCTACCTCTTTTTTATTTTTTATTTTTGGAACTCGCACGGCATCTGGCATAAATTTATTAAGATAAGCTATCTCTTCATATCCGCCTTCATCAAGTGCATTTACTCTAACAACCAGTTTCTTTTCGCATTTTTTGTGATGAGATAAAAATATAGCACATAAAAGAAGTGCAAATGGCTTATCTTCTTTGCTAACACCATCTTCAAGATTTAAAATAATACAATGTGCTTCAAGAGACTCTATTTTTGTCAAATGGTGCAGATTATTACATGAGAGCATTAAGACAGAACGAAAGTTAGACTTTTTGTTTAAATTTCTGTGCGATGGAGATGCAAATTCATTAAGTGCGGCTAAATCTCTATTTTCATAAGCATCTTTAATTTCGGATAAATTATTTATCATCCTCGGAACCCTCTTTCTTTTTCTCTTGCAGATAAAAGTAGAGTGCTTGAATCTCTTTTCTTGTTAAAAAATACCTCGGCATACCGTTTCTTCTAACATTAAGTGCCGTGTAAAATCTATCAAAATCAATACTGTTTATACTAGGGGCAACAAAACTTTTGTTTTCATTTTTATGTATATAATTGGCAACTATTTTACCCTCTCCGTAATCTCCATGACACTTTTGACAACCTATCCCTCTAGGGTTTTTGTAAAGCGATGAAGCATACTCCATAGGAGTAATAAAAGTAGTGTCTCCAAATAGAAAAAACGGCATAAAAAATAACAACATAACTCTCATTAAACGACCTTTTAATATATAACGCTATAATAACAAAAAAATAATAGTATGAGGTTTAAATGCAACTTCTTGACGGTAAAGCACTCTCGGCAAAAATAGAAACAAATGTAGCTAACGAAGTAAAAATTTTAAAAGGCAAAACAGGTTCAGTTCCAGGGTTAGCAGTAATCTTAGTAGGACAAGATCCGGCAAGTGCGGCTTATGTAAATATGAAGAAAAAAGCGTGTGATAGAGTAGGATTTTACTCTGTAACGCATGAAATGCCGCAAGATATCTCTCAAGAAGCAATTGAAAATACGATTAAAATGATGAATAATAACCCAAATATCGACGGTATATTGATTCAACTGCCTCTTCCACCGCAGATAGATACTACAAAAATACTTGAGCTTGTAGATCCCGGCAAAGATGTTGACGGTTTTCATCCATACAATGTAGGAAGATTAACGACCGGACTTGATGGTTTTGTTCCATGTACTCCGCTTGGCGTAATGGAGCTTTTAAATGAGTACAACATAGACGTCAAAGGCAAAAACTGTGTAGTCATAGGTGCTTCAAATATTGTCGGAAAACCGATGGCTGCTCTGCTTTTAAACGCTAATGCAACTGTTGAAATATGCCATATTTTTACGGATGATTTGAAAAAGCACACTCTTAATGCGGATATTCTTTTAGTAGGTGTAGGCGTTATAAACCTTATAAAAGAGGACATGGTTAAGGATGGTGTTATAATTATCGATATCGGTATTAACCGCGCCAATAACGGCAGACTAGTAGGAGATGTTGATTTTGAAAATGTAGCTAAAAAATGCTCATACATAACCCCTGTTCCCGGCGGTGTAGGACCTATGACTATTGCTATGCTTCTAAGCAACACTCTAAAGGCTACAAAATCTCATACAGGCGAAAAGTAATATATGAAAGAGCTTTTACATAAAACTTACAAATTTTCAAACTCATGGACAGGAACTATCTTAATAGTTCTTTTTGTTATATTTTTTATAGCCCAAGCTTTTAGAATCCCAAGTGGTTCCATGAAAGACTCTCTGCTTATCGGAGATCACCTATTTGCCAAAAAGTTTGCATACGGTGTTCCTATGCCGCATCTGCCATTTTTAGAAACTTCCATTATGCCATGGAGCGACAAACTTCGCTTAATGGACGGAGATAAACCGCAAAGAGGTGATATAGTAATTTTTAGATATCCAGGAAATACAAAACAACACTTTGTAAAACGATGTGTGGCACTTCCGGATGATGAACTTTTCATATCAAACAAAGATCTTTACCTTCATCATAATGAAGGCGACGAGTGGATAAAAAACAATTTTAAAGAGAGTGATATCGTAGTTTTTGCAGGAAAACTTTGGGTTAAAAATCCATATATGAAAGAGCATCCGGGAATTCATCATGACGATAAAATCATAGATAACGGAAGATATCCTATGCCTATTTTTAATTTTGCTCCGATTAAAGTTGACAAAGACAACTATTTTATGATGGGTGACAATCGCGACCACTCAAATGACAGCCGTTTTTGGGGTGCTGTTCCTTACGACAACATTGAAGGTACACCATGGTTTGTCTATTTTAGCATAGACGACAACTGGGAGATAAGATGGGATCGTATAGGTAAAACTCCGACGGACCTAGAGTCTGCCGCTCATCTTGACAAAGCCGTAGCTGAGAGAGTAAAACAAGATAAAGATGACCATGGAATCTATTGATATATTTAAAATCTTAGCAGCCGTACTTGCCTTAGCCGTAGCTATAATCGGGCATGAGATAATGCATGGATGGGTAGCTTACATGTACGGCGACACAACTGCTAAAAACGCGGGAAGGCTATCTATAAATCCTATTTCACATGTAGATTTAGTAGGCACTATAATCGTTCCTGCAACAATGTATTTTTTACCTATGCTATTGGGGGGTGAGAGCGGATTTTTATTCGGATGGGCAAAACCTGTACCTATCAATATGTCAACGGTAGTAAGAAATGCAGGATATAACGGTGCTATGCAAGTTGATTTGGCCGGAATAGTTTACAACTTTACATTAGCTGTATTCGCTTCTATTGCAATAGTTTACATGCATCAGCCAAATACAGAAGATAGTTTAGTTTACATTTTTACATATCTTTTTGTATTTCAGCTACTGATTATAAATGTAGTACTCGGTGTTTTCAATCTTCTGCCTATACCGCAATTTGACGGTGCCCATTTTATAATGCACCTATCGCTAAAGTATAAAATAGATTCTATTGCAGAATTCTTTTATAAAAATGAAAGATATGGAATAATTATAGTTTTAATAGTTTTGATGACACCGTTAAAAAATTATCTGTTGCTACTACCTGTTCAGACAATTTTAAATCTACTACTATCATAAAGGAAAAAAAGAATGAAATTTTATGTTGCTACTGATCATGCAGGAATAGATCTTAAAGATTACACAGTTGAATTACTAAAAGACAAGGGTCATGAGGTGGTTGATTTAGGGCCTTTTTCAAAAGATAGAGTAGATTATCCTGACTACGCTCTAAAAGTTTCAGAGTCTGTTTTGGCAGATAAAAACTCACAAGGCATTCTTATATGCGGTTCAGGAATAGGAATGAGCATTGTAGCGAACAGACACAGAGGAATTCGTGCGGCACTTTGCCATGATGCTTATACGGCAACTGTTGCCAGAGGACACAACGATGCAAATGTATTATGCTTTGGAGATAGAATTATAGGCAAAGGCGTGTGTGAGTCAATAATTGATGCTTGGTGTGTCAGCAATTTTGATGGTGGTCGTCATGCACAAAGAGTAGCAAAAATTGAGGCAATAAACGCTTAAAATAAAGGAGAGCTTATGTTTTGGGAATGGTCACTTTTAACATTACTATCTATTTTATCTATCTTCTTATTTGTTAAAATGTTTTATTTTAAAAGCATTACCAACAAAGAACAAAGAAGTAATGACTTAATGAAGCTAACACTTCAAGAAGCAGAGATACTTATTAGAAAATATCAAATCCAACTACAAAGAGCCTTGGGAAATGTTGACATATTAAGCGATGAACTAAATAAACTTAGAAATGAACTTAAAGTACTAAAACAGAGAAATACTAAACATAGACAAGAGACAGATCGTCTTAATAATAAAATCAAAGCACTAGAGGGTCGTATCGACGCTCTATTATAAGGAATATAATATGACGCTTAGCACTACTGAGAGAAAAATTATAGAAAGCTCTATAAGAGACGTAAAAGATTTTCCAAAACCTGGAATCATATTTAAAGACATCACAACCCTGTTAAATGATAAAGAAGCTTACGGTGTTTTAATGAATCATCTGTATGAAAGATATAAAGAGTATAGTCTTGACTATGTCGCAGGAATTGATGCTAGAGGCTTCATATTCGGTGCGGCATTAGCTCAAATGCTTGGAGTAGGCTTCGTGCCGATTCGTAAAAAAGGTAAACTTCCATACACTACTATAAGCGAAAAATACTCACTTGAGTATGGAATAGATGAGATAGAAGTTCATATCGACGCTTTTAATAAAACTAAAAATGCGAGAGTACTTCTTATTGATGATTTGATTGCTACGGGCGGAACTGCAAATGCTGCGGCAAAACTGATAAATCAAGCTGGCGCTTCTTGTGTAGAGGCTTGTTTTATAATAGGTCTTAACTTTTTAGACGGACAAAAAAATTTAAAAGAGACAACTGACGTGTACTCTTTAATAGAGGTAAATTAATGTATATTCCTTCCCCTTCAAAATTTGATCCCAATGAAAACGGTCATTTCGGTATATTTGGCGGCAGATACGTTCCTGAAACACTTATGCCTGCTCTTTTAAAGCTAGAAGAGGAGTACAACAGTATCCGCTTCGACAAAGATTTTTGGACAGAGGTTGACTACTATCTCAAAGATTATGTCGGTCGCCCTTCCCCTCTTTACTATGCAAAAAATATATCTGATGAACTCGGTGCAAAAATCTATCTAAAAAGAGAAGATTTAAACCATACCGGAGCGCATAAAGTAAACAATGTTATTGCTCAGGGACTTATGGCAAAGCGACTCGGATATAAAAAAATCATTGCTGAAACAGGCGCAGGACAACACGGTGTAGCAACTGCGACTATCTGTGCGCTTTTGGATTTAGAGTGTGAAATTTTTATGGGTGCAAAAGATGTAGCACGTCAAGAGCTTAATGTTTTTCGTATGAAACTCCTTGGTGCAAAGGTAAATAGTGTCGAGAGCGGAAGCAAAACCCTAAAAGATGCCATGAATGATGCAATACGTCACTGGGTGACAAACGCAAGAGATACTTTTTACATTATCGGAACAGTTGCAGGTCCGCACCCATACCCTATGATGGTTAGAGACTTTCAAGCAATTATCGGGTACGAAGCAAGAGCGCAGATTTTAGAAAAAGAGGGTCGATTACCTGAATATGTAATAGCATGTATAGGCGGCGGAAGCAATGCTATCGGGATGTTTCAACACTTTTTAGAAGATAAAGAGGTTGGATGTATAGGTATTGAGGCGGGTGGACACGGTATAGATTCCGGTGAACACGGTTGCTCGCTAAATCAAGGTCGTCCGGGTGTACTGCACGGTCAGATGAGCTACCTGCTTCAAGATGAAGACGGTCAGATACTTGAAGCTCACTCAATAAGCGCAGGGCTTGACTATCCTGGTATAGGGCCTGAACATGCTTTTCATCATGATAATAAATCCGTTTCTTATGATTATGTAACGGATAAAGAAGCACTTGATGCGTTTGTGTGGTTATCAAGAAAAGAGGGTATTATCCCGGCATTTGAAAGTGCACATGCGGTTGCATACCTTAAAAAGATGCCAAATATAAAAGATAAACTCATCATAGTAAACATATCCGGGCGTGGAGATAAAGATATGATTCAGGCAAAAGAAATTTTAAAGTTTGATTGATATAAGTTTTTATCTGAAAGTGGGAATCTATTCATAGAAGATATAGCTTAAATGACAAAGTATGCATTTAACACCTTTTTCTATCATAACCGGTAGATTTGGAAATATGATTAAAGCCACTTCGATAGATAGTTGTTTATTCAATAGATTGCTTCTTAAAGTTGTCCAATAAACATAAACAACTAGCAATTTGAGTTAAATAAAGTATTATAGAAAATTTGATATAATTCACATAATTATATATTAAAGGATAATTTTTGAATTTACTTAGCATTTTTTCTAGAAACATAAATAAAAAACAGCCGGTTAAGAGCGAAGCTCCTGCTCATTGGGTTAAGTGTAAATCTTGTCAATCTTTAATGTACTATAAAGAAGTAGAAAATCAAAAGCATGTATGTCCTAAATGCGGTTATCATATAAGAATCGGCGTAAAAGAGAGAATTGAACTTTTAGCTGATGAGGGAACTTTTGTAGAGTATGATGCAAATTTAAAGCCTGTTGATCCTTTAAAATTTGTAGATAAAATATCATATAAACAAAGAATTGAAGAAGCTACGCAAAAAACAGGTAAAACTTCGTCAGTAGTTAGTGGCGAGTGTGAAATGAACGGTGTCAGCGCTCAACTAGTTATATTTGATTTTGCTTTTATGGGCGGTTCTTTAGGCTCTGTAGAGGGTGAAAAAATTGTTCGTGCCGTAAACCGTGCAATTGAAAAAAGACAAGGTCTTGTTATACTTAGTGCAAGCGGCGGGGCTAGAATGCAAGAAAGTACCTTTTCTTTGCTACAAATGAGTAAAACTTCTGCCGCTTTGGCAAAACTAGCAAGTCATAATATACCATACATTTCAGTGCTAACCGACCCAACGATGGGTGGTGTTAGCGCTTCATTTGCAACATTAGGCGACATTATTATAGCCGAGCCAGGTGCGCTTGTGGGATTTGCAGGACAAAGAGTAATTGAGCAAACGATAGGTTCTGCTCTTCCTGATGGTTTTCAGCGCGCAGAATTTCTGCTTGAAAAGGGTTCAATAGATATGGTAGTCAATAGAAATAATCTTAAAAAAACACTCTCAGATTTATTAACACTCCTTAAAGCTGCGTAATGCGGCTTTATGCACTTTGCGATCAAGACCTTTTAGATAAAAAAGGTTTATCGGTAAAAGATTTTGTAGATATTGCAAAAAAACAAAATGTAGAAATAATACAATACCGCAATAAAAATGCAGATATAGCATTTATAAAACAGCAACTTATAAAAATCAGAAAAATATATGACGGCTTTTTAATTGTTAATGATGCATATGAGTTAATAGAGTTTTGTGACGGTGTACATGTAGGACAAGAAGATTTACTTAACATAGATAAAGATATATTTACTGCGGTAAGAATTCTTCGAAGCGTTATAAAACAAGATAAAATATTGGGTATTTCTACACATAATAAAGAAGAAATTTTGCAAGCTAATGATATGGATTTGAACTATGTAGGTTTGGGGGCATATAGAAGCACAACTACAAAAGATAATGTATTAAATATACTTGGAGACAAATTAGATGAAATTGCATCTTTATCTAAGCATTTAGTTGCGGCGATTGGAGGGGTAATGCCGCATGATACTTTCAAACATGTAACTTATCATGTTATAGGCAGTGGACTTCTTAAATGAATATAGAGATAATTTCAATTGCAAAAAAAGAGCGCTCAACTTACGATCCTCTTTATAAAGAGCTTATAAAAATGATTTCACGTTTTGCAAAAGTTGATGATACAGAACTTTTTAATAAAGATGTAACAAAAGCACACACTATCTCACCTGAAGCGTCTAAAGCGGTATATACAAAGATATTAGAACCGTATATATCAAAAGGTTTCAATGTAATATTGCATCCTGATGGAAAAATAATCGATAGTTATGAATTTAGTAAGCTATTAGATGATAAAATTGCGATTAAATTTTTTATAGGCGGTGCATACGGCTTTGAAAATGACTTTTTAAAAAATGGTGATGCTGTTATAAGTTTAGGAAATATTACTATGAGTCATAAGATTGCAAAAGTTGTTTTGCTTGAGCAGATATATAGAGGGTTTTCAATATTGAGTAATCACCCATATCATAAATAAGGAATATAAGTGCAAGATAGTGAGCTAAAATACTTTAAAGAGATTCTTGAGAGTAGAAAAGTACAAATAATAAAAAATATCAAAGGTGTAAATGCTGAGTTGGATCAGCTAAGTTCCTTGGAATTAAATGATGAAGGCGATCATGCATCTGTTGACAATAGCTCAATGGTAGAGAGTGCCATAGTTCAACAACAAGAGCAAGAACTAAAAGAAATTAATGTTACTTTAGGAAAAATTGTAACCGGTGATTATGGAATATGTGAAATGTGTGAAGACCCTATCGGCTTTCAAAGACTAAAAGTTAAGCCTCATGCGATATACTGTATAGACTGTAGAGAAATTGTAGAAAAATCTAAATAAGGAGTAGTCAATGCATATAAAAAGATACACAATAGCATCATTTATATTGATTGTTTTAACGGGATGGTATGTTTATGCTTTTATAACTCAAGAGAGTATGGGATTTAATTTTTTTGGTACGATGCTACCATCGATTTCAATAGCAATGTGGGTCACTATACCTCTTGTTATCTTCTATTTAGTGAGTGTAATGCACATGTCGTTTTATTCACTGCTAGAAACTATAAGACTACGTAAAAGTGAGAAAGATTACGAGAAAATTATTGATGCTATAGTAGATGCTTATCTTGGAAAAGAGAATCGTTCCAACATATTTAAAACTGATAAATACAAACTTTTAGGCTCTCTTGTGGATAATTCTATGATTTTTCCATCAGTAGATTTTAGTGCTAATATAGATAACAAAAAAATAAGTGATGTTCTTTCTGCAATAAACAGTATTAAAAACGGCGATGTAGTTGATTTAAAAAAATATTCTCTGCCTTCATCAAATGCACTGTTTGTACATAACGAAAAAAACAGATATAAACAAGGTAATATAAGCGCAGAAGATATACTAGGTGCTAAAAATAAATACGATATAAGCTTACGTAAGGAAGCTTATGGTGATTTTGTTAAAAAGGCCCCTTTACATGCAATTGAGAAGTATAAAGATTTGCTTACAAAAGAAGCACTTTCTGAAATTTTAGCAAGAATAAATGCAGATACTAATACTTTAGAGATATCAAATGAGTCATTAATCCCTCTTTTTAATGATTTAAAATTAACTTCAGGCGAATACATTGAAGCATCGAAAAAACTTTCAAAATCAATGCTCCCGGAGCAGAGAATAAAACTCTTTGAGATACTTGGTAATGAAGATGAAGCTGCTATGGAAGCATATCTATTTACACTATTTGATTTAGAGATGTTATCGCCTGCAAAAGAGATATTAGATGTTTCACAATCAGATGAATATCCTCGTTTTAAAGCATATAGCTCATTAAGAGAGTCCGGAAAACATTTCAATATAAATCTTTTTGTATAATTTGTGTATATAGATGATTAAAAATCTCTCATTTGATAAACCCGTATATGTCTTAGCTCCTCTTGCAGGCTATACGGATTTGCCCTTTAGAAGTGTTGTTAAAAAATTTGGGGCAGATTTAACTGTAAGCGAAATGCTTA
Source organism: Sulfurimonas sp. RIFOXYD2_FULL_34_21 (assembly GCF_001830805.1). Taxonomy (NCBI): domain Bacteria; kingdom Pseudomonadati; phylum Campylobacterota; class Epsilonproteobacteria; order Campylobacterales; family Sulfurimonadaceae; genus Sulfurimonas; species Sulfurimonas sp. RIFOXYD2_FULL_34_21. The sequence continues at coordinate 94,958 of NZ_MICH01000015.1, read as the reverse complement.
GTTCAAATGCTCTTGCTTATGGTTCCCAAAAGACACTTAGTATGATAGAAAAAAGCCCAAATGAAGATCCATACTCCGTTCAGATTGCAGGAGCGGAAGTTGATGTTATAAGAAGAGCGGTCGAAATTTTAAATGAGCAAGAGGGAATAGATATAATAGACCTTAATTGCGGATGCCCGGTACCAAAAGTTGTAGGTCAAGGAAGCGGAAGTTCACTTCTTTTAAACTTGCCTTTGATGGGCAATATCATACGAACTATTAAAGATACCTCCAACAAAAGTTTGACAAGTGTAAAAATAAGACTCGGTTTTGAGAAGAAAAATCATATTGATATAGCAAAAATGGTTGAAGACAGCGGAGCTGATTTTTTAGCGGTTCATGGCAGAACCCGTGCAGGAAAATTTAAAGCAGCTGTTGACTATGATGCAATAAGAGAGATAAAAGAGTCTGTAAAAATTCCTGTAATCGCAAATGGCGATATAGATTCTTACGAAAAAGCAAAATGGGTGTTAGAACATACAGGGGCTGACGGAGTTATGATAGGAAGAGGTGCAATAGGAGCTCCTTGGATATTTCATCAGCTTCGCTCTGGAAGCAAAAATATTGACAAAAATCTTAAGCATGCTATAATCATGGAGCACTTTGATAAAATGGTTGAGTTTTACGGTTCTTATGGTGTGCCTATGTTTAGAAAACATACGCATACTTACTCAAAAGGTTATTCCGGTGCTTCAGTGCTAAGAGACAGTGTAAATCGTATAGCAGATATACAAGAGTACCGCGCTGTCATAGATAACTTTTTTAGTAATAGTGAGATAGTTTGATAAATATAAGTAAATCAATTAAAACATTGGATGATAGTGATATAGGAGATAATTTATTACACTATGATTACAATGTAAAATATCTGCTCTCTTTGATAAGAAGGGGTATAGATGTTGACGACCCTCACTATCTAAGCTCATATCGCTCTTTTGAGGGTGAAGTTTTTGAGAATTTTGTTTATGAGAAACTTTTGATTTATGCCGCACAAAATGATGAAATAGAAAAATTCGTCCTAAAAGGTTTTCATCAGGACAAAATAAAAGCACATGCAAATACGCTTTCTATCAGTGAAAAACAGCAGATAGTCTATAGAACTAAAAATAGAGAAATTAGTGAATTTGATGCTATTTTTATTACAAAAAACAAAGAGCTATATTTTGTAGAAATGACTCTTGTAAAGTCAGTGTTAAAACTTAGAAAAAGACTTAGAAAGAAGAAAGCTCTTTTGGAGATTATATTTCCAAATTATGAGATTAAGTCATTAATTATTTTAAACGAGGGTGCGAGTGGAGTTAAACAATTTCCGTCATACTGTACGGTATGGTTTACGGAAGAGTTTTCAGCTAAAGGAGTACTTGATTATATAGTAGATACGGATTCCAGAAAATTACTGCCGAAAAAGAGAATTAAGTCTTCTAAAATGATAGAAGCACACCTGTTAAAACTTTATCCGTTTAGGTATTACAACACAATTTCATGGATAACAAAAACAATAAGAAGCCATAAAAAATATGTTATAGATATGAATTTTTTAATGAGTGAAAAGATTCAAAGATATCATGATTTATACAATAAATTTTATATCGGTTATATAGATGCCGCAGAATTAAGAGATGAACTAAATCTTGATAAGAACTATAAAAATGATCACAGAGTTATAGTTGCAATTGAAAAAAAGCATACAGATGAAATTGTATTGACCTATTATATACAGCTAACTCGTAAAAGTTTATATTTATACTCTTATGATGATGGAAAAATTGTAAAAGAGAAAAAAGACCCATACGGTATAACCGTAACAGAAGTCTATCATATAAGTAAAATGATGGATGATAAATATAAACTTGACATGTCTAGTTTATATACAATCAGGAAACTTCTACAAGATAGATTTCAAACGCTTAATTAAACCTCATACAGTATTGAGGCTGCTTTTTCTTTATATGATTGGATAGGTTCTTTTTGTTCGTTTTCATTATTTAAAAATTTGTCTAACTCTTTATGTCTATTTTGCAAAATAAAATTAAAATCATCTTCTGTAACAGGTTTATTATCTGTAAATTTATCAAGCAGTATGTTATTCTTTCCCATAAGGACAAGATAGCTCTGCTGGGCAAAGTCAAGTAAAACAACACTGTTTTCACTGTTGAGAGATTTTTGAAATCTTATGCTAACACTTTTTGCATCAGATGTTTGCTGTAAAATCTCTTTTTTTTCATCTTTATCCTCTTTAAATAGCCATGAAGATAGCTCATTTTTGCCCTTAGGTGATGAAACTCTGTTTTTTATGTAAAAAAGTATTATTACCAATAGTATCAATATTGTAACGACTACATAATAACTCATAGAGATATCTTCACTCTTTTTTGTAGGAAGAGAGTTGAGAAGCGGAGTTTCACTATCTTTAAACTCTTTGGTATTTTCATCAGATGATGAAAGTGCCGTAAATCTGAGTCTAAGCCCATATGCATCTGATGTTTTTGAGGCTTGCAAACTTACTGAAGGCGGTACTTGAGCAACTACTTGCGTATAATCCTGCATAGGTGTAATTGAAACAGCTTTTATATATTTTGACGATAATTGCTTGATTTTTGATGACTCTATTGAAGCATCTTCAAGTTTTATGGTAATTGTAGAGTCGCTAATACTCTGTTTTATTACACCCTCATAAGGAGTGTCAAACGTTATCATAATATCTACTCTGTCTGTTCTATCATAAATATTGTAGCTTAATATTTTTGAACCATACAGATAAAAAGGGAGAATAAGAAGAAGTAATTTAATCATAATTTTTCTTTTGAGAGATGATAGAGCACAGCACTTGAATCTAAAACTTCATTTATACGAATAGCAAGATTTTTTTCATATACCATTACTTCGCCTTTACCCAAAATACGACCGTTAACATACGATTCAACACTTTCTCCAGCCGGTTTTTTAAGATCAATAATAGAGCCTTTAGTAAGTTTTAATATCTCGCCGACGGTAAGTTCCGTTTCGCCGAGTTCTGAGACAAATTCTACTTCCATATCAAGCAGTCCAGAATAGTCCATCCACGAAAGCTCTACTTCAGGATTAAATATAGTCTCTTTGGCTCCGTAAATATGTTTCTTTCTTTTCAACTACAGTTCCTTGATAGCAATAATTATCTCGTCATTTTCAACTTTTAAAATTTTTGCCTCATCATATTGAAAATCAAAATTGTCTATTTTCTCAAAATGTGGAGTTGACATGTTATATGCATGTCTGTCACTCTCTTGGGCAAGAACTTTAGCGCTTCCTACTATTAAATTGGCAGTTTCAAGCACCATGTCTATAAGTGTCTCTTCATCGCTTTCGTCTTCTTCAAGAAAAATTGTGGAAATTCTTTGTGCAAACCCTGATGTTACAGCTATATAAACTCTATACTTTTTGCCGCCAACAACTTCTATATCAATATAAGCAATAAGTGTTCTCATTTGAGTTATATTGTCATGAATCTCATGCGGCAGTCTAATTTGGTGAATACAAAAATTTTGTGAAGCTTCCATAATGATGTTTAACATTTTTGCCCCTTAAATAAGTGATGATTATACTTTAATGAATCTCAAAGTAAAATTAAACACTAGATGATATAATTCAAAAAAAAGTTTTAATAATGATTGAATTAATTTTTCTTGGTGTAGGTGTTGGGATTTTATCCGGATTTTTCGGTATAGGTGGTGGAACCATACTGGTTCCTTCTCTTTTATTGCTCGGTTATCAAATTAAAGATGCCATAGGTATCTCAGTTGTACAGATGATTTTTAGTTCTGTTTACGGCAGTTACCTAAATAATAAAAAAGGTACGCTTGATATTGCAATGGTAATGACCATAGGTATCGGCGGTTTTTTCGGTGCACTTTTAAGTGGTTTTGTCGCTTCTAGTTTTGACGATAAGACTTTAGAGATTATATTTTTGATTTTTGCTATCTTTGCTCTTGTGAGACTTTTTTTTAAAACAAAAACGCAACATGTACAAAAGAGTGTTAACAGAGTTATTCTGTTTTTAATAGGTTTGGTACTTGGAACTCTTAGTATGATTATAGGCGTAGGCGGAAGTATAATTTTAGTTCCTATATTGGTAGGATTTTTACATGTAGAGCTTAAAAAAGCGATTTCGGCAGGACTCTTTTTTGTAGTATTTTCATCTATTTCCGGTTTTATTTCTCACTCACTAAGCAGAGAAATTGACTTAAAAAGCGGAGTTATTATAGGTTTGGCATCGTTAATAGGCGTTTATGTAGGTATTTTACTTAAAGATAGAGTAGATGCAGTATTGCAAAAAAAATTATTAGTAGGTTTTTATCTTTTAATAGTAATATATTTAATACAAAGAATATTTTTTTAGAGGAAGTTAGTTATAAATGAAAAATAGAGATGTTATAAAAATAGTAGGTGCGAGAGAAAATAATTTAAAAAATATATCGCTTGAGATTCCAAAAAATCAGTTGGTTGTTTTTACTGGGCTAAGCGGAAGCGGAAAATCTACTCTAGCGTTTGATACTCTTTATGCCGAAGGGCAAAGACGCTACATGGAATCTCTATCATCATATGCAAGACAGTTCCTTGACCGTGTCGGTAAGCCCGATGTTGATAAGATTGAAGGGCTTACTCCGGCTATTGCAATTGATCAAAAAACTACTTCAAAAAATCCTCGCTCGACGGTGGGAACAATAACTGAAATATATGACTACTTAAGACTTTTATATGCACGTGTCGGTATTCAGCACTGTCATAAGTGTAACAAAGAGATTTCTCAAATGAGTGTTTCGGATATCATAGGTGAAGTGGCAAAACTTCCAGAAGGTGCAAAACTTGTTCTTTTAGCTCCGATAGTAAACGAAAAGAAAGGCGCTTATGCAGACGTGCTTGAATCATTGGTGCATAAAGGTTATGTAAGAGCGATGGTTGACGGCGTTATGGTGCGTCTTGATGAAGAGATAGAGCTTAGTAAAACTAAAAAACATACTATAAAAGTTGTTATAGATAGAGTTGTTGTAAAAGAGGAAAACAGAGAAAGAATAGCGGCTGACGTTGAAAAAGCTCTAAAAGAGAGCTACGGTGAACTAGAAATTGAGATACAAAATCATGAAGAGCTTGGGCTTGTGCGTTCCTATATTCATTATAGTGAACATAATGCATGTTTTGATTGTAAAATAAGTTTTGACCCACTTGAACCACTATCTTTCTCTTTTAATTCACCTAAGGGTGCATGTTCTGAGTGTGATGGACTTGGACTTCGTTATGCGCTTGATCAGGACAAAATAATAGATATAGATTTAAGCATAGAAAGCGGTGCAGTAAAGATAGTTTACGGTTTTAACAAAGGATACTATTTTACTTTTTTAAAGGGCTTCTGCGTAGCTAATGACATAGATACCAAAGTTGCATACTCAGAGTTGCCGGATTATCAGAAAAAAGCGATTTTGCACGGCGGTATAGACGAAATTAGTTTTTTGTGGAAAAATCATGAAGTAAAGAGAGTTTGGCCCGGAATAATTAAAATAGCCTATGACATGTTTAAAGATGAAAAAGAGCTGGCCGATTACATGAGTGAGAAAAAGTGCAATGTTTGTAACTCTCACAGATTAAAAAAAGAATCACTTGCCGTCAAGGTTGCTTCAAAAGGGATAGCCGAAATTTTGGATATGCCTATTGCTAAAAGTTACGAGTGGTTTAGCGATAAAAATAATTTCAGTTATCTTACAAAACAGAGTACTCAAATATCGGCACCGATTTTAAACGAAATAAGAGAGAGACTCTACTTTTTATTTGATGTCGGTCTTGGTTATATAACACTCGGACGTGATGCAAGAACAATCAGCGGAGGAGAAGCTCAAAGAATCCGCATTGCTTCCCAGATAGGAAGCGGGTTAACCGGTGTTTTATATGTTTTAGATGAGCCTAGCATAGGTTTACACGAGAGAGATACTCTAAAACTTATCCGTACTTTAAGAAGTCTTCAGGAGAAGGGAAACAGCGTTATAGTGGTTGAACACGACAAAGAGACAATTGAAAATGCAGACTTTATCGTCGATATCGGAAGCGGTGCAGGAAAATTCGGCGGTGAAGTAGTGTTTGCCGGCACACTTGATAAACTTAAAAAAGCAAAAACACTAACCGCAGATTATCTTTACGGTCGTAAAAAGATAGAGTATTTTTATAGAAGAGCGCAAGATAAATATATAGAGATAAAAAACGTTACGCTTAACAATATAAGCAATTTAAGTGCAAAAATTCCGCTTAATAATTTTGTATGTATAACAGGAGTAAGCGGCAGCGGAAAAAGTTCGTTAATGCTTCAAACTCTTCTTCCTACGGCTAGAGAATTGTTAAATCATGCCAGAAAAGTAAATAAGGTTGCAGGTGTCGAGATAAGCGGACTTGAACATGTAGATAAAGTAATCTATCTTGACCAAAGCCCCATAGGTAGAACGCCGCGTTCTAACCCTGCAACATATACGGGTGTTATGGATGAGATAAGAAATCTCTTTGCACAGACAAAAGAGTCTCAGATAAGAGGATATACAAGCTCAAGATTTAGTTTTAACGTCAAAGGCGGCAGATGCGAAAAGTGTCAGGGCGAAGGTGAAAATAAAATAGAGATGCACTTTTTGCCGGACATAATGGTTAAATGTGATACATGCAAAGGCACAAGATACAATCAACAGACGTTAGAGGTGTTTTATAAAGGTAAAACTATCTCAGATGTGCTAAGAATGAGCGTTGATGAGGCATATGAGTTTTTTAAACCGATACCGAAAATAAATCAAATACTCTCAACACTCGTTGATGTTGGGCTTGGATATATAACTCTTGGACAAAATGCGGTAACTCTATCAGGCGGAGAAGCTCAAAGAATCAAACTAAGCAAAGAGTTAAGCCGTAAAGATACCGGCAAAACACTCTATATACTTGATGAACCGACAACGGGACTTCATTTTGCCGATGTTGACAGGCTTACCGGAGTTCTACACAAGTTTGTAGAGCTTGGAAACTCGGTTCTTATCATAGAACACAATCTTGACATGATAAAAAATGCGGATTATATAATAGATATGGGACCTGAAGGCGGAAGCGGCGGCGGACTTATAATAGCCGAGGGAACACCAGAAGAGTTGGCAAAAAATCATAAGAAGACACTCTCTTATACAGGAAAGTATTTAGAAAAAGAGCTGGCACTTCATAAGTAGTTTAAAATATTTAGAGGGAGTTAATCATGAAAGTTTTACTTACCGGTGCAAACGGATATATCGGAAGAAGGTTAAAAAACATACTTAAAAATCAAAAAGATGTTGAACTTAGAATTTTTGTACGAAATAAAAAAAGTCTATCAAAAGAGATACTAGAACATTTTGAAATTTTTGAAGGAGATACTTTTGATAAAGATGCTCTTAAAAAAGCACTTTGCGGAGTTGATACGGCTTACTATCTTATTCACTCTCTAAATAAAGAAAATTATAAAGAGTTAGACAAGCTCTCAGCGCAAAATTTTATAGATATTGCAGACGAGTGCGGTGTAAAAAGAGTTATATATCTAGGCGGTCTGGGAGTGAAAAACAGCGATACCAGTAAACATCTTCTTAGCAGAATAGAGACAGGCGAAGTGCTGAGTTCTTCAAAAAATGTTCAAACTATCTGGGTGCGTGCAGGCGTAATCATAGGCTCTGGAAGTGCAAGTTTTGAGATTATAAGGAATCTTGTAGAAAAATTACCTTTTATGATTACTCCAAGATGGGTTGACACTTACGCTCAACCTATTGCTGTCGATGATGTAATAAACTATCTTGTCTCATCTCTGCATCTTGAGTATGACAAAAATCTCATTGTAGATATAGGCTCATCTAAAATGAGTTACAGAGATATGATGCTTCATACGGCAACTGCATTAGGTCTCAAAAGGTATCTTATCCCTGTGCCTTTTATGAGTATAAATCTATCTTCGTATTGGTTAAATCTTTTTACGCCTGTACCTTTTAGCGTCGCAAAAGCATTGATAGAGGGGCTAAAATCAGAAGTAACTATACAAAACGATAATGCAAAAATATATTTTGCAGATATTATACCTATAAGCTATATTGATGCCGTAAGAAAAGCAGTTCAAGAGATACAACAGCATCAGGTAATAAGCAGATGGAGTGATGCCGAAGGCTCTTCATGGGATGATATACATACAAAAGAGATAAATGATGCTATTTTTGTAGATAGAAAAGAATCAGATATCAGTTCTTACGATAAAGATAAAATTTTTAAAGCTATAAAATCTATTGGCGGTGAAAACGGTTGGTTTGATTATGACTTTTTATGGGAAATAAGAGGCATAGTAGATAAAGCGCTTGGTGGAGCAGGACTAAATCGCGGGAGAAGAGACGATTGTGATTTAAGGCTTGGAGAGTGCCTTGACTTTTGGAGAGTTGAAGATATAAAAGAGGGAGAAAGACTGCTTCTTTTTGCTCAGATGAAAGTTCCAGGTTCTGCATGGCTTGAATTTAAAATAGATGGCGATAAGCTTATACAGTCGGCATATTTTTATCCTAAAGGGATATGGGGCAGGATTTACTGGTATATTTTTATACCTATGCACTATCTAATATTTAACAATATGATAAAAAGTATATTAAAAAACAGTTTAAAAATTTAAAGATTTTTTATTTCACAGCATTTTTTATATTTTTTGCCGCTTTTGCATGGACACAGCTCATTTCTCTCTATTTTTGAGCTAAAAAGCTTACCGTCATTGTAGAACCATTCACCGTTTTCATAAATAAAATTGCTTCTCTCATGTTGCACT